>DASQPS010000104.1:0-3182 GCA_035643845.1 Gemmatimonadaceae bacterium
CACCGATAACGCGATCATCCCGCTCAAGGAGCGGGTGGCCGACAAGTTCTACGATCCTCTTGGGAAACTCGTTCGACTCATTCGGGGTAGGAGGACCGGAAGCGCGGAACGACACACCAACGCGGACATGGCGCGATGAGGGAAGAATTCAAGCTCAAACCGATCTCTAAAGAGGCGATCCCACGCGCCGTCCAGAAAGCGGAGCGGTACCGACTCATCAACCAGTCATGGGCGGCGGAAAGCATTTGCCGCGACATTCTGGAGATCGATCCGGATAATCAGCAGGTGCTCGTGATGTTCGTCCTAGCGCTGACGGACCAGCTCGCTGAGGGCCACGGTCACGCCATGAATACCGTGAAGGAGACGTTGCCCAGAATAACTGATGATTACAAGCGCGCGTACTACACTGGAATAGCACTCGAGAGAAGTGGACAGGCGCTGCTGCAGCGCGGCGGAATGGGAAGCGGCGCAATGGCGTACGAAGCGTTTCGTGACGCGATGACCTGGTACGAGAGTGCCGAAGCCATACGTCCGCCGGGTAACGACGACGCAATTCTTCGCTGGAATACCTGCGTCCGGCTGATCAACGGCAACAGCCACCTCGCGCCGCAAACCGAAACCGCGTACGAACCTGCGCTGGAAGATTGATGCGATTGAATTGCACGGCCGCTGCGGCGATAGCCACACTTTTCTTTTCGCTGCCACTTGGTGCGCAACAAAAAACCTCGCCGACTCCCACTCCTCCTCCGAAGGCTGCGCCCGCCAACGCCGGCAAGGCGCAAATCAAAGGTGTCGTGCTCGACAGCCTCAACGGCGGGTTTCTCCGCGGGGCCGACATCATAATTCAGGGTGCGAAGAGCACGCTCGTCACTGACTCGCTAGGCAGGTTCTCTATAGACAGCCTCGCCCCGGGCACATTCCAGGTCGGCGTCTTTCATCCGCTGCTCGATACCTTGGGGATCTCGCTGGCAACGGCGCCGTTTCACGTCGGTCCCGACAGCTCGAGCTTCATCCTTCTGTCGATACCTTCGGCTTCGACGATCATTCATCGCGCGTGTCCGCCCCGTCCACGTCCTCAGGGAACTTCCGCGGTCATTGGCCGCGTCACAGATCCAGACAACCTGCAGCCAGTGGCTGGTGCCGAAGTCTCGATTGCGTGGACTCAGCTGGAAGTCTCGAAGGAAACCGGCGTGCGCAAAAGTCCGCGCGTTCTCTACGACTCGACTGACGCAAACGGCGCCTATCGCCTCTGCGGACTTCCGAACGACATGAAAGCGACGCTCCAGGCGAAGCGCGGCAAATCCACGACGGCTGAAATTCCAATCGAGCTTGGCGATCAGGACACGGAGCTGTTCTCACGCATTCTGTTGCTGTCGAAGGCGGACTCCGGCGCAAAAGCAGGCAACGCGGCGGTTTCCGGTCGAGTGGTTTTGGAGGGAAGTCCCACAAATGCTGGAAGCCGGGTCGAGGTCGTGGGAACCGATCAGGTCGTGCTAACGAATGAGAAGGGCGAGTTCACGATGACGAAGCTGCCGTCGGGCAGTCATGTCCTGCTCGCACGGCACCTGGGTTTCGGCGCGCAGACCGTTGCGGTCGATCTAAGTCCGCAGGCGGCGCAGAAAGTGACGATCAAGCTGCCGAAATTCGTCGCTGAGATCGCGCCGGTGATCGTGAACGCGAAACGCCAGGGCAGCCTCGACAAAGTTGGCTTCACGCAGCGGCAGAAATCGGGGATGGGTTACTACATAAGCCCGGAGCAGCTTGCAAACACTCATCCGACTTATCTCACCGACGTGCTTCGGCGGGTGCCGAGTCTGCGCGTCACCAGTACCCCTGACGGCGACGTGGTCTCGAGCAACAGAGATCCGACAGGCAACACTTGCGTCCAGTACTTCGTCGACGATATGCCCTGGCAGTCGGCGACGCCCGGCGACATCAATCAGTTCGTGAATGCGAGCGAAGTCGTAGCGGTGGAGGTCTATCAGGGTGCGAACACTCCGGGCCAATACATCACCGGCATGAACAATTGCACCACGATCGTTCTCTGGACGCGCTTCAAGATTCGCGATAAGTGAGCTCGGCGGCGCTATCGCGATAGGGCCCTTGCTCTGCCGCGCGAGCGCTTCTGCTCGTAGAGCGCCGTATCCGCGCGCCCGAGAAGCTCGGTGAGCACTGCTCCCTCCGCTCTGGAGCGAGTGGCACCGACGCTTACTGAGAGCTCGTACTTGCGCGGAGTATCACGATTGATTCGCTCCACACGCGCCGCGATACGATCACACTCGAGCTCGGCGTTCTGGTCCGAGTCGACGGTCATCAGCGCGACGAATTCGTCGCCACCGAGCCGCGCGATGATGTCTGCCTCTCGGCAGCTCTCGCGAAGTGCCCGCGAGGTGTCGATCAACGCTCGATCGCCCTCGAGGTGCCCGAAAGTATCGTTGATCTGCTTGAGATGATCGACGTCGAGAAAGATCATGAGGACGTCGCGCTCCATTCGTGTGGCAAGCTTGAGAGCCTGCTCGGAAAGCGAAATAAATTCCCGTCGGTTTGGGAGACCGGTGAGCTCGTCCTTTAGCAGCAGATCTTTGAGGTCGTCTTCAGCTTTCTTGCGCGCGGAGATGTCGTGGTACATCGCGTACACCTTTCCCGGCTCGTCTCGCACGCGAAACGGAGTCGCCACGATGGATACCCAGAACTGATGGCCGTCCTTGTGACGGCGAATTGACTCTGTGCGGATGTTCTCTCCCGCAGCTGCTTTTGCCGTGAGATGCTCACCTTCGTCGACCAACTCCAGGGGCACGATGAGATCGTTGATGCTTCTGCCGATGGCTTCAGCGTCACTGTAGCCGAAGAGGCTTTTGAACTGGCTATTGATGCGCGTGATGCGATCGTGCTCGTCGAGTATTGCGATGGCCTCTGGCGCGCTCTCGAAGAGAGCCGCGAAGTACACGTTCTGCTGGTGGATGGCATCGTCGAGGTGTTTCCGATCGGTGACGTCGATGGCAATCCCGACCGTCCCGGAGATGTGCCCGTCAGCGCTCCGCAGGGGCTCGACACGTGTCTCAAAAAACCGGCCCCGCCATTCAACCTCGTATCGCACGAGCTCTCCTTGTAGCGCGCGGAGATGTGCAGCGAGTGGAGTGAATCCCGGATCGCGAGTTTTCAATACCTCGTACAACGTCATC
>DASQPS010000105.1:0-17700 GCA_035643845.1 Gemmatimonadaceae bacterium
CGCCCAAGCGTCGCCCGATTTGAACAGAACAATGTTCGGTACGTGAAAAGGATTCGCCTTGCGCTGTCTGTGCTGGCGCTCGCCGCCAACGCCGGCTCGCTCGGTGGGCAGGTTGCGACGCCGGCCATATCGTCCGAACAAGCGCACGGGTGGGCCACCGTTGGCAGTCAGGGTGACTTCGTCATTGCCGCCTTTCACTTCTCCAGCGGCGCGACGCTTCCGCAGCTCAGAATCCACTACACGACGCTTGGATCGCCCCGGAAGGATGCGCGCGGAGTTGTCAGAAACGCGGTTCTCATCCTTCACGGCACCACGGGGAGCGGCCGCGGATTTCTGTCCGATGCTTTTGCCGGCCAGCTTTTCGGACCGGGAGAGCTTCTCGATTCAGCAACGCACTACATCATACTGCCCGACGGAATTGGAACCGGAGGGTCGAGCAAGCCGAGCGACGGGCTGCATGCGCGGTTCCCGCATTACGGTTATGAGGACATGGTTACGGCGCAGTACCGCCTGCTGACCGAGCACCTCGGCGTGAACCACCTACTGCTCGTGATGGGCACGTCGATGGGTGGAATGCAATCGTGGATGTGGGCAGAGCGGTATCCCACTTTCATGGACGGTGCCGTGCCGCTCGCCAGCGTGCCAACTCAGATCGCCGGTCGAAATCGCATGATGCGCCGTCTGGTGAGCATGTCGATTCGATCTGATCCAGAGTGGCGGGGCGGCGATTACACGAGCCAACCACACGGACTCCTGGGAGCGCTCGAGATGCTGTTCATGATGACCAGCAGCCCGCGTCATCTTCAGAAAATCGCTCCGACTCGGGATGACGCCGATGCTTACATCGACGCCTGGGCGCGCTCACGCATGAAGAGTTATGACGCGAACGACTTCATGTACCAGTTCGAGGCATCGGCGGACTACGATCCTTCGCGCGACCTCGAAAAAATTCGCGCTCCGGTCCTTGCGATCAATTCGGCGGACGACCAGGTGAACCCGCCCGAGCTGGGTTTGATGGAAACATTGATAAAGCGGGTGGCGCACGCCAGGTACGTGCTGCTGCCGATCACCGACAAGACGCGCGGTCACGGTACGCATTCGTTACCAGCGATCTGGAAAGGATACCTTGCGAAGTTCCTCGCAGAGATCGCACATTAGGTCGGCACCGACGGGTTCGTTAACAAGATCTGCGTTGTCCGCAATACTCTAGTTTTCTGCGTGCACCTGAGCGTCTCGGGTCGGCACTCGTAGGCTGATCAAACCTCCACATCCCACAACAAAATGCGCATTCGTGCCTGGAGTGCCGCGCTCGCCGCGCTGGCTCTCGTTGGAAGTTCATGTTCAGAGAACGAGC
Organism: Gemmatimonadaceae bacterium; assembly: GCA_035643845.1. Lineage (GTDB taxonomy): Bacteria > Gemmatimonadota > Gemmatimonadetes > Gemmatimonadales > Gemmatimonadaceae > UBA4720. The sequence continues at coordinate 1,355 of DASQPS010000105.1, forward strand.
TGGTAGCTCCAGCGACTCGTGTCCATTCGTTGGCCAAGGTGTCGTCCGCAACGACGCTTCCTTCGATTCGGATTAGCGAGTTCCACTACGACAACGCGGGCACCGACAGCGCGGAGAAGGTCGAGATCTCGGGCATTGCTGGAACAGACCTGACTGGCTGGAAACTTATTCTGTACAACGGGGCGGCCAATTCACGCGCGCCGTACACGACCAGCGCGCTTGGCGGGACGATCCCAGCGACCTGCGGAACAAGAGGGGTTGTCGTAATTGCGTACCCGTCCAATGGAATCCAGAACGGAAATCCGGACGGAATGGCGCTCGTAAGGCCGAACGGGAACGTGGTCGAGTTCCTCTCGTACGGCGGGACTTTCGTCGCGGCGAGCGGGGCTGCCGTCGGAATGCTTTCGACAGATATCGGAGTAACGGAATCCGCCGAGGTCCCAACGCAGAACGGCGTCGTCTCCTCACTGCAGCTTGGCACTGACGGCGTCTGGTTCAACAGCAACAAGAACGTTGATCCTGCCACTCGGGACAACACTTTCGGCGTCTGCAACGACAACATTCCTCCGGGTCCGCCGCCCGGCGACGTAGCCACGGTGACGGTCTCCCCACAGGTTGCGACTGTCGTCACCGGCGGGACCCAGCTTTTCGGCGCGGCTGCTTTTGACGCCGACAACCAGCAAGCCATCGACGCTGCCATTACCTGGACCACCTCGAACGGCAACGCCACGGTCAACGGCAACGGTTTTGTAACGGCCGTGAGTCCTGGAGATGTTGACGTCATCGCGAGCGCGCCGAATGGAGTGTCCGGGTCGGCGACGCTTCATGTGCAATTGCCCGCGCCGCTGCCTGCGACGAGGTTCTCGGAGATTCATTACGATCCGGTTGGCACGGATGTGGGCGAAGCCATCGAGATCGAAGGTCCGGCGGGAACGAGTCTCGATGACTGGCACATCGTCCTCTATAACGGAACCGGTGGCGCGTCGTACAATACCGTCGATTTATCCGGCGTAATTCCGGTGACGTGCGGCACACGCGGCGTTGTTGTCACGAACTATCCATCCAACGGCATCCAGAACGGATCACCGGACGGGTTTGCCCTCGTCAATGGATCGACAGTCGTCGAGTTCCTCTCGTATGAGGGGTCCTTCATGGCTACCGATGGACCGGCAAACGGGATGCAATCGACCGACATCGGCGTCTCGGAAACCTCCGTTGCGGCGACTCAATCGTTGCAGCGCGTAACGAGCGGTGTTTGGATCGGTCCGATTCAAAACAGTTTCGGCGCTTGCAACGGTGACGGCGGTGCGGCTGCCGGGAAATCCATAAGCTTCTCGGGTCGCCTCGCCAGTGATCCGGCACTTCCGGTTGGCTTTGAGGATCAGCTCTTTGCAACGCTGCACAACGGAGCGAGCACGGTTCCATCAACATTCACCTGGGTATCGGCGACTCCAGACATCGCGAGCATCGATGCGAACGGCGTAATGCACGCCCTCGCCGCCGGCACAGCCATCTTTGTGGCGACTGCAGCTGATGGAACCGCGGCGACATACTCGCTGCCCATGACCGTTGCCACTCTTGGTGGCACAGCCGACTATCGCGGCAACACCGATTTCGGAATTCCTGTTGATGGAGACGCGAGCGATGACTTCATCATCACGCGCGATCAGTACACAATCTCCTACAATCAGAACCGCAATACTCCGAACTGGGTGAGCTACGAATTCGACGCCACCCACTTCGGAACGAAGGTGGATCGATGCGATTGCTTCACGCACGATCCCGCGCTGCCGGCGAGCTTCACGCATCTGACCACCGCCGATTACACCGGGGCCGGCGCGTTCGCCGGCTACGGCATCGACCGCGGACATATGGCGCGCTCGTTCGACTTTACTTCCGGCACGCTGGATAATGCGAGGTCATACTATCTCTCGAACATCATCCCTCAGGCCGCCGCAGTGAATGAAGGCCCGTGGGCGGTGCTCGAGGACTCGCTCGGAAATCTCGCCCGGTTTGACGGCAAGGAGGTGTACGTCGTCGACGGCGTCGCGGGGAGCCTTGGAACGGTGAAGGGCGAAGGAAAGATCACAATCCCGGCGAGCGAATGGAAAGTCGCTCTGGTTCTGCCGCTCAATCATGGATTGTCAGACGTCCATAGCTGGAGCGATATCGACGACGTGATCGCGGTGCTGATGCCAAACGAGCCATCGATTGCGTCGGATTGGAAACTCTACAAGACCACCGTCGGCGAGATCCAGCGCGCCAGTGGATACGACCTTCTGTCAGCTTTGCCTGACAACATCGAACAGGCTGTCGAAGGCAGTGCATTCAATGCAGCGAAAACGCTGAGCGGCGGAGCTGCACTCATATCGCAGCTTGTCGCGAACAGCAAGCTCGGAGCGGGCAACGCCAATTCTCTTCAGAAAAAGATCGACGCCGCGCAGCAGCAACTCGGCGTCAACAATGTCACGCCCGCAGTCAATCAGTTACAGGCACTGTTGAACGAGCTTAACGCCATGATCGCCTCGGGTCGAGTAACGACCGACGCAGCTGCGGCGCTTCAATCCATGGTGAATGGTGTGATTACTTCGGTATCGAATTAGCGGGCGCAAAAACAAAGAGGCCCGCCTCGAATGAGACGGGCCTCTTTGTTTTTTCTGCAGCTGCCTTTTTGGTCAGACTTGCGCTTCGAGGTTTATGCCCGATTCGGCCAGATGGGTCAGGAGATGGTCCGTCTCTCCTTCTTCGTCGAGCGTCTGCTGGAGCAGATCCGCCTGATTGTCGAATCCTAACTGGCGCGCGTAGGTTCGCACCGTTCCGTAGCCCGCCATTTCGTAGTGCTCGACGTGCTGCGCCTTGTTGATCAATCCAGCGTCCAGCACTTCGGGCTCGGGATCCTCCTGAATGAGCTCGCTGCCCTCCTCGATGAGCGCCTCCATGCCCACACATTTCTTTCCGCGCGGACTCACTCCCAGCTCCTGACAAATTCGCTCCAGGCGGGCTGCGTGTTCGGCAGTCTGCTTGAGGTGCGTTCTGAAAGCCTGCTGCAGCTCAGGGGTGTTCGCCGCTTTCGCCATTTTGGGTAACGCCTTGACGAGTTGCTTCTCTGCGCTGTAGAGGTCCTTGATTTCTTCGATATAAAGGTCTTTCAGGGTGTCCATCTCCATAATCGCCTCCGTCCGATGCCCAGTTGTCGATTGATTTGTGTCGGCGATAAAAGGCAAGTGCGGTGCCGCGCGACCCATCGGCACTCTGTTATATTGCCAGCATGAAAATCGAGTTCACGCCTCGCGCGTCGGAGGGGGTCGAGCGGCACATTCAGGTTTCGGTCCCCGTCGAAGCTGTGAAGGATGCAGAGGATAAAGCTGCACGGCGGTACGCATCGACAGTTCGGCTGCCCGGATTTCGTCCGGGAAAGGCGCCAGCTACGGTCGTACGAAAAAAGTTCGGTGAGGCGATCAGGCAGGAAGCGCTGGAGTCGCTCGTCCGTGAGGCTTACGAAGAGTTCGTCGAAAAGGAAAGCATCAAGGTTGCGGCACAGCCGCACGTGCACGACCTCAAATTTGAGGAGGGCAAACCCCTCACCTTCGAGCTCCATCTAGAGCTCAGGCCGACAATAGAGCTCGCGCGCACCAACGGGTTCCGGATCGAACGTCCCGCCGTGAACGTCACCGATCAGCAGCTGAATGAGCAGCTCGAGCAAGTCCGCGATGAAAAGGCGACATGGACTCCGGTATCCGAGAAACCGCTGCCCGGCGACATGGTGAACGTTCAGATCGCCACTTCGTCTACGGGCACCGAGACCGCCGAAGGCAAGAGCTACCCCATCGTACTCGGTGCCGGACAGGCCATCCCGGGCATAGAGGAGCTCATCATGACCGCCTCACCTGGGGAAACCGTCGAGCGACCTGTAAAATGGCCAGAGGATTTTCCCGACGAAACTCAGCGCGGTCAGACAAAGACCGTCCGGATAACGCTGAATGAGGTCAAGCGGAAATCCGCACCGCCGCTCGACGACGCGTTCGCCAGAGAGGTTGGGGATTTTGAGTCGCTCGACGCATTGAAGCAGGCTGTCAGGTCAGACCTCGAGCGTCACGCGGGGCACGAGATAGAGGCAGGTGTCCGCCAACAGCTCGTCGACCAGATCATCGCGGCAAATGCCTTCGATGTTCCGCGGAGCTGGGTGCAGCAGTTCGTGGAGAATTACGCTGAGGCGTACAAAATACCGGCCGAGCAACGCGAGCAATTCGCGGGGGAGTTCCGATCGATGGCAGAACGTCAGATCAGACGCGATCTCGTGATCGAAACGATCGCAGAAAAGGAAGGTCTGACAGCGACTGAGAAGGACCTCGACGATCGCATCGCCGAACAAGCCGAGAAGCGCGGTGCGAATCCGGGGCAGATTTATGCGCAGCTGGAAAAGAGTGGACGCCTCAAGGAGATGGAACGGAGCATCACCGAGGATAAAGTCTTCAAGTGGTTGCTGGACCGAAACGACGTTCTGACCAATGCCTAAAAGGGAAGAAGAAGAACCAATGCCGACGATCTACACGCCGTACGTCATCGAGCGCTCGAGCCGCGGTGAGCGCACCTACGATGTTTTCTCACGTTTGCTCATGGACCGGATCATTTTTCTGGGAACGCCGATCAACGATGATGTCGCCAACATCGTGATCGCGCAGCTCTTGTTCCTCGAGTCCGACAATCCGGAGCGTGACATCCACATTTACATCAACTCGCCGGGCGGCAGCGTCTCAGCAGGTCTCGCGATCTACGATACGATGCAGTTCCTCAAGTCGCCGGTGAATACGAACTGCATGGGGCTGGCGGCGAGCATGGGCGCATTTCTGCTCGCGGCCGGACGTCCGGGCAAAAGGTCTGCCCTTCCCCACTCACGTATCATGATCCACCAGCCATCGCAAGGCGGCGGAGGCGGAACCGCTTCGGATATCGAAATCCAGGCGAAGGAGATCCTTCACCTGCGCTCGGCGATGAACAAGCTGATGGCAAAGCACACCGGTCAGCCTGTTGAGCGCATCGAGCGCGACACCGATCGCGACCGTTTCATGTCGGCGGAGGAAGCGAAAGAATACGGCATGATCGACAACGTGATCTCGTATCGCGGTGAGATGGAGGAAGCGCTCAAAAAGGCCTGATTTTCGGGGCGCTGTTACTTGTGAATTTCTTCACAAGTCTCTCCCCGGATTCATTGCTTGACCGTTTTCGCCACGGCTGTTAGGTATCTTTAGGTAGGCCCCGATGATGATTTTTCGAGGCCGCATCACTCGTTCCCCCGCTGAGCCATGTCCCAAGAGAAACACCTTCGTTGCTCCTTCTGCGGAAAGTCAAAGGATTCTGTCCGGAAATTCATATCCGGACCGTCTGTTTACATTTGCAACGAGTGCATTGCTCTTTGCAACGAGATTCTTGCCGAGGATGAGGAGCGCGAAGTTGCTGAGGCGATAACACAGGTACCGTCGCCCCAGGAAATCAAGGATGTGCTCGACCAGTACGTGATCGGACAGGAACAGGCCAAGAAGGCATTAGCCGTATCGGTTTACAATCATTACAAGCGCATCAACTCCACGTCGCTCAAGGACGACGAAGTCGAGCTCGACAAGTCGAATATCCTCCTCATTGGACCGACGGGCGTTGGTAAGACGCTGCTCGCACGAACACTCGCCCGGATTCTCGACGTTCCCTTCACAATAGCTGACGCAACTACCCTCACCGAAGCAGGTTATGTCGGCGAGGATGTAGAGAACATTCTAGTTCGTCTACTCCAGGCGGGCGACTTCAACGTCGCAGAATGTGAGCGCGGAATCGTTTACATCGACGAGATCGATAAAATCGCCCGCAAGTCAGAAAATCCGAGCATTACGCGCGACGTGTCCGGAGAGGGCGTTCAGCAGGCCCTTCTAAAGATTATCGAAGGAACTGTGGCGTCTGTGCCGCCGCAGGGCGGCCGGAAGCACCCGCAGCAGGAATACATCCAGCTCAATACAAAGGACATTCTCTTTATCTGCGGCGGCGCCTTCGATGGACTCGAGAAGATCATCGAGGCTCGCACCGGTCGCCGACAGATTGGATTCAACGGCACCGCTGCCCGCGACAAGAAGCTCGCGCAAACGAAGATGTTCAGCGAAGTCGAGCCTGACGATCTTCTCCGCTACGGGCTTATCCCGGAGCTCGTGGGACGTCTTCCGGTTACCGTTGCGCTCGAGGGACTCGACGAGGAGGCGCTCGTCCGAATCCTCAAGGAACCCAAGAACGCGCTCACGAAGCAGTACGCCAAGCTGTTCGGTCTCGAGGACGTGAAGATCACGTTCGACGAAGGCGCGCTGGTCGCGATAGCTACAAAGGCTCTCAAGCGCGGCACCGGCGCACGCGGACTTCGCGCCATCCTCGAAGAAGTTCTCATGGAAGTGATGTTCGATCTTCCGGGCAGGGATGACGTGGTCGAGGTGAAGGTCACGGAGTCCTGCATCACGAACGGCACGCAGCCACTCCTCGAGATCTCGCCGATGCGGAGAAAGAAGGAAGCCTAGAGCCCTGCCACAAATCTTTCAGCGCGACAACGAGAGCATCCCGACGTCGGACCGGATTCCGGTCCTTCCACTTCGGGATGTTGTCATTTTCCCCTATGTAGTCATTCCGCTCCTCGTGGGCCGCCCCGCGTCGCTTGCGGCGATTGAGGCAGCGCTGGCCGAGGACAAGATCATCCTGCTCGTCGCGCAGCGCGACGGAGAGAAGCAGGAGCCGGCGGCCGCCGATCTTCATCGCACTGGAGTCATCGGCCGCGTCGTGCAAGTGTCTCGCCTTCCGACCGGGACGACGCGCGTCCTCGTCGAGGGTGTCGCGCGGGCGCGCGTAACACGATACATCCCGGCGGGCGGCGTGCTCAGAGCAGCGGCTGCGCCATTTCCGTTCGATGGCGGGGGATCCGCCGATCCGGAAACGGAAGCGCTCAGCAGACGGGTGATGAATTCCTTCGAGGAGTACGTCAGCCTGCACCGGCGCATTCCACCGGAAATCGTGACGATCATCCAGAGCGCGAACTCGCCCGAGCGTCAGGCTTTCGGCGTTGCCGCGCATATCGCAGTGCGGTTCGAGCTGCGCCAGTCACTCCTGGAAGCGAACACGCTTCGGAATCTCCTCGAGATGCTCGGAGAGCTCCTCTCCGGCGAGATCGAGCTTCTGCGGCTCGAACGAAAGATCGACGACGACGTGCGCGGAGCGATGTTCCAGAACCAGCGCGAGTTCTATCTCCAGGAGCAGCTCCGCGTCATCCATCGCGAGCTCGGCGAGGATGACAGCGATGACTTCGCTGAGCTCGAGGCGCAGGTAAAGAAGAAAGCACTTCCAGCAGTGGTCGAAGAGAGAACGCTTCGCGAGCTCAGAAAACTGCGGCGTATGCCACCGATGTCGCCCGAGTTCACGGTAGCGCGCAACTTCGTGGACTGGATCGTCGCGATTCCGTGGACCGAGCGCACTGACGAAGTTCTCGACGTCGCGCACGCGAGGACGATTCTCGACGCCGACCACTATGGGCTTGAAGAAGTGAAGGACCGCATCCTCGACTTCATCGCGGTGCTCTCGCTGGTTGGCCGGCTCGACGGTCAAATCCTCTGCCTTGTCGGACCTCCCGGAGTCGGTAAGACGTCTCTCGGACGATCCATCGCGCGCGCGCTTGGCAGGAAATTCGTCCGAATGGCGCTCGGTGGCGTCCGCGATGAGGCCGAAATCCGCGGACACCGGCGCACCTACATCGGATCGATGCCCGGACGAATCATCCAGGCAATGAGACGGGCTGAGGTCGTGAATCCCGTGATTCTCCTCGACGAAGTGGACAAGCTTGGCCAGGATTTCCGTGGGGATCCCGCCGCAGCGCTGCTCGAGGTTCTCGATCCCGAGCAGAACACGACCTTCAACGACAACTATTTGGAGGTCGACTACGACCTCTCGCAGGTGTTGTTCATCACAACCGCCAACACCTTGGCCGGGATCCCGGAACCGTTACGCGACCGAATGGAGATACTTCGGATCGCCGGCTATCTGGATCACGAGAAGCTCGCGATTGCGAGGCAGTACCTGTTGCCGAGGCAGATCGAAGCGAACGGGCTGAAGAAGGAGAACGTCGCGCTCGAACCGGACGTCCTCGCAGCGATCATGCGCGGTTACACTCGAGAGGCCGGAGTTCGTGAGCTCGAGCGCAGGATCGCGCGCGTTGCCAGAAAGATCGCGCGCAAGCGGGCGGAGATCCCGACGGACGAAATAACGCGCACAGTCAGCGTTGGCGATCTGAAAGAGCTTCTTGGCTCGCCGCCGTTCGATCCGGACGACACTTCGCTAGATGATAAGGTCGGCGTCGCATCCGGCCTCGCTTACACGTCCGCCGGGGGTGAGGTACTCGAGATCGAGGTGAGCGTTGTCAAGGGCCGAGGCAAAGTGCAGCTCACGGGTACACTGGGCGATGTGATGAAAGAGTCGGCGAGCGCTGCTCTGTCTTATGCTCGGGCGCGGGCACGACCACTCGGGATCGAATCCGAGTTCTATCGCACAAAGGACATCCACATCCACATGCCCGCGGGAGCAACTCCCAAGGATGGTCCGTCCGCCGGCATTGCCATCGCTACGGCGGTCATCAGTGCACTCACGGGAGTGCCGGTGCGCGGCGACCTCGCGATGACGGGAGAGATCACGCTGCGCGGACGAGTATTGCCGATCGGCGGGCTCAAGGAGAAATCGGTCGCCGCACACCGAAACAAAGTCAGCGACGTCATCATCCCGCACGGTAACGCACGGGATGTCGACGACCTGCCAGAGGAAGTGCGCGCGTCGGTGCGCTTTCATCCCGTCAAAACGATGGACGAGGTGCTCGCTCTTGCACTCCGTACCCAGGCCCAGCCGTCGGCGACATCGGGCGAAGCCCTCTACGATTCCGTGACGCACTAGAATGCCGACGGATCCGGGTGCCGACCGGCTCGTCATCCGAAACGTCGAGTTCATTGGTGGGATGGCCGAGAAGCATGGGTGGCGTCCCGAGTCGTCGTTGCCTGAGGTGGCGTTTGCGGGTCGCTCGAACGTTGGGAAATCGTCGCTGCTGAATGCACTCGTGCGCCGGAAATCATTTGCGCGCGTGAGCAGAACTCCGGGACGGACGCGCGAGATCAATTTTTTCCGGATCAACAACAGCTTCGTGCTGGTGGACTTTCCGGGCTACGGCTACGCGCGGATCTCGAAAGAAAAAAAAGCGGAGTGGCGCCCGATGATCGAGAGCTACCTGAGGCGGACCACTCAGCTTCGGGGTATAGTCCTCTTACTGGACATCAGACGCGAACCGAGCGAAGATGACCGGGCTATGCTGGATTTCCTGGCCGAGCTGGAGGTCCCAACGATCGTGGCTCTCACGAAAAGCGACAAGCTGAGCAAAGCGGCGGCGCACGAGCGGACGAGTGGGATAGCCCGCAGCCTCGCGCTAGAAGGGGATCAGGTGATTCAATTCAGCGCGCACACGGGCGAAGGACGAGTCGAGCTTCTGGAAGCGATCACGGATCTCGTCGAGCAGCGTTCAGGCCTGGATTCAAAATGAGAGCGCTCGACTGTGCACTGGTGACCGTGACGGTGCTCATCGCGGCGGCGTGCGCTTCTGGAACCGGGAGCGCGGCGGCGCAGTCGGGAACTCTCGCGCCAATTTCAGACGATACTGTCGGCCGGGCCAACGTGCCCGTCGGGTTCGGAACTCTGCGGCAGGACGACATCGCAATCAGAATCGAGATGCCTGGCTTGATTGTGCGCGCGATTCCGCTCGACGAGAACTTGATTCGGCTTTTGACTCCCGATTCCTACAGGGCGCTTCGCGATCTGCAGGAAAGCAACAAGCAGGCGATCGCCGCTGTGACGCGCCGCACCGGCGGCCGTGCTCCGGACCTGTGGTACCTTTCGTTCTATGGCGTCGAGCCGGATGTGCATTTCAGTCCGATGGAGCTCGTGATCACGAGTAGCGGCCGCGATTTCCGACCACTCGAGCTCGTGCCCCTCAGTTCTGGATTTGGCGAGCAAAGGCTTAAACAGCGCGAAACGCAGAGCGCGCTTTATTTGTTCGATGACGAGATCGACCTCGATCAGCCGCTGACTGTAACCTTCCAGAACGTGCGCAACGACGACTGGGAGCAAATATTGACGCGGGTCGAGAGAGAGCGCGCATTGGTGCGTGCCAGGGCGACGCGACCGAGCGATCACTAATCAACAAACCTGACATGGCGATTTATCCGCTGCGGAAACTTCCAGGCCTCCCAACCGCCGGCATTGGCGCTCAGTGGCTCGAGAAGCTTGGCGCCGAGCTCCAATCCGGCGGTGACAGGGCGTCGCTTTGCAGACGGACGCTTTGCGAGATCGCGTATCCGGGGTTTGCAAAAAACTGGGAGACGGCTGTTGAAGACGCGAAGATTCCGCTAGCCACCCGTCTTGCGCTGTCCGCTCTCGATCCGCGCAATGTAACTCTGGAGCCCGAGTACTACGCTGAATGCGATGACGAGCGATTCCAGAAGGTGAAGCCGCTCCTCTGGCTATGGTATTCCTTCGATCGCACGCCACTGGGCGGTCAGAACGTGGAGCTCGGAGTACAGCTCAGACGTCTGCTAGCGCCGCATATCTTCAAGAGGTGCGGCGAAAACTTCAAAGCCTTCCAGCACGTCGAGTTTTCTTTCGGCTACAACATGGAGGTCGGTGACAACGTCGTGGTGCACCGGCACGTCCTACTCGACGACCGCGGTGGGATCTCCCTCGGCAACAACGTTTCGATCAGCGATTATGCGAACGTCTACAGTCACACCCACAGCATCGTCGATCAGAGAGACGTGACAGACGCATTGACCCGCCTGGATGACGGGGTTCGGATCACTTACCACGCGACGGTGCTCGCCGGGATACACGTCGCGGAGCAGGCGATGGTGGGCGCGATGGCTGTTGCGACGAAGGACGTGCGGCCATATCACGTGTACGTTGGGATACCGGCCAAGAGCGTGAGGGTCAAGCCCAACGCGCCCGCGGGAGCCGACAATCTTACCACTGTCAAAAGACGGTAGCAGCAAGATCAGGTAATTCTCAGCACGTCCTCTACGGGACCGGCATCGCCGTTGCGCAAGAGATGATGTGCGTCGCGAAGGGCATGCGCTTCGCGCGGCCAGGTGAACCGGTCGCACGCATCGTCGATGGACAGCCATTCGAATCTCTGGTGCTCTTCGCTGAGCGTGATCTCGGAATCGGCGGCCACGAACGCCGCGAATGTCATGCACATTTGAACCGTGTTGCTCGCGTGCAGATAAAAGCTGCTGACCGTGATATTGTAGAGTGACTCCGGCTCTAGCGCCGTCTCCTCACGCAGCTCGCGCAACGCGGCCTTTTCAGGTTTCTCGCGCGCGTCGATTTTGCCGTAGACGGTCTCCCACGATCCCGGTCGCTTGCCGTCAGCGGCCCGTTGCAGCGCTAGCACGCGCCAATCTCCCCCGTTGTGGCGGATCACGAAGATCTCGATCACGCCCGGAGTGATGCGGGTCACTCCCTGCTCCGGCGGTTTTTCATAGACCATCGGGCTCGGCGAATTATGTGCCGAGCGCTGTCGCGGCGGATCGGCCCTCGCGACCTCGGGTTCGACGACGCGAACCAATTCCTGAACGCTCGTGTCGCCTGAAAGAAGACGAGCGCAACCGCACGCCCAAAGCGAGCGCGTGCCCGATGCGCGCGCCGCCTGCAAAAGACGCTCGGTCGATTCGTTTCCGGCGACCGCGCGCTCGATCTCTGGCGTCGCTACCAGCACTTCAGTCAATGCGATGCGACCAGCGTAACCAGTCATCGAGCACTCGTTGCAGCCGATGGGCGCATACACCATTGAATCTTCGGCGATCGTTCCCACCAGACGTCGTGGTACGCCTGCATTCGCGACCAGCTTGCACGCGGGGCAGAGTCTCCGAATGAGTCGCTGAGCCACTACCCCCTTCAGCGCTCCGGCGAGCTTGACCGAATCGACACCCAGATCTGTAAGTCGAACTATGGAGCTGCAGGCGTCGTTGGTGTGAAGCGTAGCGAAAACGAGATGTCCCGTGAGAGACGCCTGGATCGCGATCGCAGCCGTTTCGCGATCGCGGATTTCGCCGATCAGTACGACATCCGGATCCTGACGCAGAACTGATCGAAGCGCCGACGCGAAAGTCAGTCCCGCTTTCTCGTGGATCTGGACCTGAACGATGCCTGGTATTCGATATTCGACCGGGTCTTCGACTGTTATGATGTTGACGCCCCGGTGAAGCAGAAGCTTGAGCGCCGCGTAGAGTGTGGTGGTCTTACCAGAGCCGGTTGGGCCGGTCACGAGGATCAGCCCTTCCCGAACATCGAGCAACTTCTGCATCCGCGGGCCGTCGACTGGATCGAGTCCGAGCGATTCGACCGACCGGAGAGCAGACCGTGAGTCGAGAATCCGGATCACGACCTTTTCACCATGTGACGCAGGGAGCGTCGAAACGCGCAGATCCACCCTTGCGCCGTTGATCGCTACGCGGGCGCGTCCGCCCTGTGGCCGCAGCCTATCGGCGATGTCCATTTGCGACATGATTTTTATACGAGAGACAAGCGGCACTCCGACGGCTTTGGGCAAAACCATGACATCCTTGAGCATTCCGTCGATCCGATAACGGACCGCAATTCCGCTCTCGCCGGCTTCGAGGTGGATATCGCTTGCGCCTTGTGCGATTCCCTCCGCCACGATGTGGTCTACGAGCTTGATCACCGGCCGCTCGGCCTCCTTATCGTCCATCTCCTCGATGGTTGCGTCGGCGCGTTCGACGATCGGCTCAGCGCGTTGAGACCTCGAGCTGTCGTTGATTTTGCTCACCCGCTCCGCGGGCGCATACAGCTCTTCGATTCGGTCGCGGATACGACTCGGGGGCGCAAGCGACATCCTCACTCGCCGCGAGGCCGCGAACTCGAGCGTCTTCTCGCAATCAATGTCGTACGGATTCGACGTTGCTATCTCCAGGGTGGTATCGGAGAGCGAGAGTGGAAGGATGGCAAAGCGACGCGCGAGCCACTCCGGCACCTTGTCGCGCGCGTCGATACTGGCCAGAAGATCACGCGCCGCGTCGAGCTTCAGATCGGCCGATACCGCCGCAATGATATCGTCGTCTGATAGGAGGGCCTCGCGAACCGCGGTGTCCCAGTAACTCCCCTCCAATCTGGATTCGAGCAGATCCAGCGAGGTCTCGGGAAGCTTTTCCTTCAGGATCGGAAGAAGCCAGCCATCGCTTACGTGTGGATTGGCGGTGCAGGTCACCTCGTACACTACGCTCAGCAACCAGATGCACCGTAGTCAAATCAATTCATGCGGAATCCTGCTTGTGGTCCTCTCGCTCACCTCGGTCGTGAGAAGCAGCGCACAGCAGCCGCAATGTCCATCGCGGCGTCTCGCCGGGCAGTCGGTCGAGCGCGGCTGGACAGCTTATCGTGCAGGCGACGTAGCGCGCGCGGAGACCGAGTTCAAGCATGCTCTCTCGTTGTGCCCGGGGGACGCAGGAGCGCTAACTGGCGCCGGCTACGCGTCGATGCGTCGCGGTCAGCTTCCGCGCGCGCGTGAATACTTCAGTCTCGCCATCGCCGCCGACTCCGGATCCTACGACGCCGCAGCAGGAGCCGGGATGGCGGCCTATCGCGCGGGCGATCTCATGGCTGCGCGTCGGAGTTTCGAGAGAGCGCTTGCGATAGTACCGGGCGATTCTACGGCGAAGTCGTACATAGCGAAGCTGCCGGCTCAGGTCGCTGAGGTTGCTCCGCAGCATCACGCGAGGCCAGCGACAACTATCGTCAGTGCGAAGGCTGGAAAACGTATCTTCGAAATTCCCGACCGCGTGGGACACTGGTCGCCAATGTGGATCAAAGCGGTGAATCTTGGGGCCGCGCTTCCGGGGAAATATCCGTCGGAGTTTCCACCAGCGGACGGAACGTATGAGAAATGGATTGCTCTCATCGCGGGAATGGGAGCTAACACGATCCGGGTGTATACGATCCATCCGCCGCATTTCTACGCGGCTTTGCGGAACTGGAACCTCGCGCACCCCGCACATCCGATCTGGCTCATTCACGGAGTATGGGCGGAACTCCCGCCCGGTAAGAAACAGGAAAAGTACGACGACCCGAAGTGGCTGGGTGACTTCCGCAGTGAGATGCGTAGCGTCGTATCGCTTCTCCACGGCGATGCACTCATTGCAGCCTCGCCGGGCCACGCCAGCGGCGCTTACAGCGCGGATGTTTCGCAGTGGACGCTGGGTTATATCATCGGGCGGGAGTGGGAGCCATACTCGGTCGTCGCATACAATGCGTCCCATCCCGGCAGAACGAGCTTCGCAGGCAAATTCATCGGAATTACCCGCGGAAATCCTCTCGAAGTGTGGCTCGCGGAACAGTGTGACTACCTCGCGAGCTACGAGATGGCGCAGTACAACGCGCAGCGTCCAATCGCATATACGAACTGGCCCACTCTCGATCCGCTCGTTCACCCAACAGAAACCACCAGGGCCAAAGAAGTTGCTCTGCTCAAGGCGCGAGGTGAAGCAATCCTCGAGATGCCGAAAGAGTACGACAACGACTCCGTATCACTCGATGCGGTAAAGATGACGCCGACAGCCGCGTATCCAGCTGGCGTGTTCGCATCGTATCACGTGTATCCCTACTATCCTGATTTTCTGAACGTCGACCCAACCTACTCGAAGGCGCGATCGCCCGAAGGCCCGAGCAACTACTTCGGCTACCTGCGTGAGCTTATGACCCATCACGGAGAAATGCCGGTGGTGATCAGCGAGTTCGGTGTGCCGTCGTCGCGCGGAATCGGACACTTCCAGGCGCAGGGCTGGAACCACGGTGGACTGACGGAGGAGCAGCAGGCCAGCATCGACGCGAGACTCACGCGCGATATTTACGCCTCTGGTGCGGCTGGTGCGGGTCTGTTCTCTCTCATCGACGAATGGTTCAAGAAAAATTGGATCGTGGTCGACTTTGAGACACCGGCGGATCGAAAGAGACTCTGGCTGAATCCGTTGGACGCCGAGGAGAACTACGGAGTCGTCGCGATGCGGGCGGGACGTAAGGATTCCGTCATCGTGATAGATGGAGACACCGCTGATTGGCGCGGCCGCCCCGTTTGGTATTCGTCACCGAGAAATACGCCTGGCGCGGGACGGCCGCTCGCACTCAAGTCGCTGCGCGTCGCTTACGACGAAGCATACGTGTATCTGCAATTGGAGGTCGGCGGGATTGACTGGTCGAAGGCACATTATCAGATCGGCATCGATACGTACCGGAAGGACTTAGGGGATGCGAATCTTCCGCACACCGGCTCCCACAGTCCGGTCGGCCTTGAATTCGTGCTCGACATCGGAGGTCCGCACGATACCCAGTTGCTGGTGGACCACCCGTACAACCCGTACCGCGGCGTTCCGATTCCTGGAAGCAAACCATTAGCGATTCAATACATCTACAACAAGGCGGTAGGCTCGGTAGCCAACACGGCAGGCGTGTACGACTCGCTTGTGGTTGTTCCAAACCGCCGACGAATCGGGCGCGATGGACACATTTACCCGGCAGTGAGCTATGACCGGAACCGTCTTCTCTACGCCCGCCAGTCGGAGACCTCGCTAGCTGATTGGTTCGCGAACCAGGCGACAGGCGTGATCGAGGTGAGGCTTCCGTGGGGAATGCTGCAGGTTCTGGATCCGTCGGCGCGTAGTGTTCTTTCGCGCATCAACGCCATGAGCGAAGGCGTCGGTGTGCCGACTGATGGATTTCGATTTATCGTCGAAAGCTACGACCCAGCAAAGCCCGGTAGCGGCGGGGATAAACTGCCGCGCGCGAAATCAAGCTCAGGATTCGCAGAGCCGCCACTATGGACGTGGCCGGGTTGGGAAACGCCGCAATGGCACGCTGAGCTAAAGCCCGTGTTCAGCGCCATGCAACGCGCCTTCGACGGAATTCCGGAGCACCCGGCTCCGCGTTAGAAGCCCATCCTGACGCGAATGCCGAAGGAGTAATACTTGTACTCGCTTCCGCCCGTCTGCCCAGGAGCGGCAACGTTTGCGTAGCTACCGACCAGCATGAGCTCCTGCGTTGGATCAAACCTGTAGCCCATAGACAGCGCGCCCCGCTCGGCCAAGCGTGAGGCCGCGCTCGAGCCAAAGAGCTCGATGCTCTGTCTTCCCAGACCCACATCGGCGTCGGCGTTCCAGCCCAGCTCTCCGCCAAGGTGACCGCGAGTGCTTCCTTCAAGGAGGGTGTAACGATGTGGCGCGAAATAGCCATCGGTG
>DASQPS010000106.1:0-4488 GCA_035643845.1 Gemmatimonadaceae bacterium
AATCACAAACTCGTCCCGCCTGTTCTGCGCGCGGCACGGCTCGTCACGTCCCGTTGTGCACGCCGGCTTTTCTTCCCCAAAGCTTACGATCTGCAAGCGACCCGCTTCTATTCCGCGATCCGTGAAGTAGCGGTGTGCGACTGCGGCGCGACGCTGACTCAGAGCCATGTTGTATTCATCGGAGCCACTGTCGTCCGCGTTGCCCTCGATTCTGACGCGAATCGCTGGATTCGATTGTAGAACTTCCACCTTTGCATCGAGTAACTGCAGCGCTTCGTCGGTCAGGTCAGCATGATCGAATTCGAAACGGACAGGCGTCGTAAGAGTGGCGCGGCTCCGTTCGCGCGCTTTCTCAGCGCGGTCTGCATCGGCTTTGGCTGCGGCCGCGGCGCGGTCCGCTTCCTCACGAAGCTTTTCCCTCTCGCGATCAGCAGCATCGGTCGCTGCACGATTCGGCGAAGCGGCGGTACTCGGCGCCGATGTCGGCTTGTTGTGAGAACAGCCGGTTGCGATTGCACCAACGGCGATGAACGACACAGAAGCAAGGATTCCGTAACGCATGACTACCCCATTCGATGTGAGAGATTCAGTTGGATGACGACCGGCGCGGCAAAAACGCTACGTTTTTTCGCAACGACTTTAAAAAATCACAAAACTGGGAGGCCATTTTCTTTTCCTCGCCACGGGGACCCCCTTTATTGCGCACTGCGCGCCGCTTCTCCATACTAGCAGCACTCTCACCCAATCCGTGTGAAACCACAGACACGCCGCAGTTTTCTCGCAACGCTCGGAGTGGCCGCCGTCGGCGCCGCCACACGCGATGCGCACGCCGCAACAGCTCTATTCCTCAAACCCCGTAAACTCGAGAAAGTCGGACTTCAGCTGTACACAGTGCGCGACCTGATGAAAGCCGACATGCCCGGCACGATTGCCAAAGTCGCGCAAATCGGATACAAGGAAGTTGAATTCGCGGGCTACTTCGGTAGAACGCCGGACCAGGTACGAAAGCTACTCGACGACAACCACCTCACTTCGCCCTCGACGCATCTGCCGTTCGAAGCCCTGGACAACTGGAAAAAAACTCTCGCGGACTCGAAGCGCATCGGCCATCACTGGGTCACGCTTCCGTACATTCCCCCAGAGAAGCGAAAGACCGTCGATGACTGGAAAAAGATCGCGGCGCGGTTCAATCGCGCCGGCGATGAGGCGAACGAGTCGGGACTTCGGTTCGCTTACCACAACCACGATCTCGAATTCAAGCCAGTCGGCGGCACGCTGCCATTCGATATTCTCCTCGGCGAGACCGATCCCAAGCACGTCGACTTCGAGATGGACATTTACTGGGTGTATTTCGGCGGCGCGGATCCGCTCGTTCTTTTCAACCGGTATCCTCACCGGTTTCCGCTCGTGCACGTCAAGGATTCATCCGCGCCACCCGAGAGAAAAATGGTGGACGTGGGAAGCGGCGTGATCAACTGGCCGGCGATTTTTGCGCAGAGCCAGAAGGCGGGCCCAATCCGACACTATTTCGTCGAGCACGATCAGCCTGCCGATCCAATCGCCACGATTCGCAACAGCTACAACTATCTGCACAACGTGAGTTTCTGATCTCGATTTATTTGCTGCACTCATCCCACCCAGGAGCAGGTTCCCAATGACGGGGAAGAAAGTCACGCGGCGCGAGTTCGTGGGCGACGCGGGTAAAATCGGACTCGGCGTCATGATCGTGCCGCGCCACGTCCTTGGAGGAGTCGGGTATCAGGCGCCCAGCGACACGATCAACTTCGCGGTGATCGGTTTTGGCGGGATGGGCTCGGAAAACGCGCAGGAGCTCGCCAAAACTCAGAACCTCGTCGCCTTCGCCGACGTAGACTTCGGATACTCCGAGAGCAAAGTCGCGGAAAAGCTCAAGGACGACGACAAGAAGGACAGGCCGGAAGGAATTCTTCTCAAACAGAAATTCGATAAGGCCGCCCGTTACTCTGATTTCCGCGAGATGCTGGACAAGCAGAAAGACATCGACGGCGTTGTTATCGCGACACCGGACCATGTCCACGCAGTTGCTGCAAAGGCGGCGATGCAAAGTGGTAAGCACGTCTACGTGCAGAAGCCGCTGACCTACTCCGTCCACGAAGCGCGCACGCTTCGTCAGCTGGCGCTCGACAATCCGAAACTTGTCACCCAGATGGGGAATCAGGGACACTCGAGCGAGGGTGCGCGACTGATCAACGAGTGGATTCAGGCGGGCATCATCGGCCCGGTTCACGAAGTACACGTCTGGACGAATCGTCCCGTTGTGTACTGGCCTCAGGGCGTTCCACGTCCCACTGGCTCTCCACCTCCGAGTGCGCCGCCAAGTCCGTTTGGAAATCCATTCAGCTTTCGCTACGTCAACCTGCTCCTGGCGTCCGCATTAGGATCGTATCCGGTGCCAGCCGGCTTGAACTGGGATCTCTACACGGGACCTGTTGCCGAAAACATTCCTTACCATCCCATCTATCATCCGTTCAATTGGCGTGGTTGGATCAACTTCGGGGTCGGCGCGCTTGGCGACATGGGCGCGCACCTCATCGACCATCCATTCTGGGCGCTCGGCCTGACATACCCGACGAGCATCGAAGCGACATCGACGCAGTGGGGCACGATGGCAATTCCACCCGACCCGAGTGCTGCCGCCGGAACGCGCGAAGCGAGGGGATACAACAGGCCGGTTTCATATCCGGTCGCGACGGCTGTTCACTATCAATTCCCGGCTCGTGGAGCGCAACCGCCCGTAAAGCTCAATTGGTACGACGGTGGGTTGTATCCGCCGCGCCCGGATGCTTTGCCCGACGACGTCGCGCTTAAGAGCGAAGGCGGCGTGATCTTCATCGGTGAGAAAGGAATTCTGATGAACGACACCTACGGGTCGAACCCGCGGTTATTCCCTGTGGCGCTCACTGAAGACGCGGCGCTCGTACCCAAAACGTATGCGCGAATTCCGTGGAGTCACGAGATGAACTGGGTGAAAGCGATCAAGGGCGAGACGAAAGCAAGCTCGCCGATCGAGTACGCCGCTCAGCTCACCGAGACGATGCTGCTCGGCGTCGTTGCGTTGCGCACCGGTCAGGGGAAAAAACTTCTTTACGACGGCGAGCACATGACGGTGACGAACATCCCTGAGGCGAACCAGTACCTGACGCGAGAGTATCGCGCAGGCTGGGAAGTCTGATCAGTCCACCCACACGAGGATTTCATGAATCATCGAGCTGCCACACACGCCGCGATCGTTGGTCCACTGATTTTTATTTTCGCGGGCTGCACTCCAATGGGAAACAGCACGCCCGCGGCAAGCAGCACTACTTCGGGTACGTTGACGGCTGAACAAACTGCAGCAGGGTGGCGATCGCTGCTGGACCCGAACCTGTCCGCCTGGCGAGGCTACAAGGAGCAATCGGTCCCTTCTGGCTGGAGTTACGCCAACGGCGTGTTGACGAAGACGGGCTCCGCCAACGACCTCATCACCAGAGACCAGTTTGGAGATTTCGAGCTGGCGTTCGACTGGATGTTGCCACCCGGCGGTAATGCCGGCGTGTTTTACAGGGGCACCGAAGAATACGATCACATTTACTGGAGCGCGCCCGAATACCAGCTCCTCGACGACGCCGGTCACCCCGATGGCAAGAGTCGATTGACGTCTGCAGGCGCGGCCTACGCCGTGTATCCATCGCCAGCCGGCGTGGTGAAGCCGGCAGGGCAGTGGAATTCGTCTCTGATTGTCATCAATGGCAATCACGTCCAGCACTGGATGAACGGACAAAAACTCCTCGAGTACGACCTAGGGAGTCCCGACTGGGAAGCCAAGGTCAAGGCGAGCAAATTCGTCGCGTATCCGAACTACGGACGGGCATCGCGCGGATATATCGGGCTGCAGGGTGACCACGACGGAACACTGTCGATTCGCAACCTCCGCATTCGGGAGATCAAATGACGGCCGTCCGCACCCGCCTCTCCGCGATGATGTTCCTCGAGTATTTCATCTGGGGCGTCTGGTTCGTCACGATGGGAACGTACCTGGTGCAGGGACTGCACTTCACTGACCGCCAGAACGGATTAGCCTATGGCGCCACGGCGATCGCCGCGCTGGTTTCTCCGTTTTTCATGGGAATTGTCGCCGATCGGTTTTTCTCCAGCGAGAAGCTGCTCGCCGTGCTGCACCTTGTCGGCGGCATTGTCATGTATCTCGTATCGCAGCAGACATCCTTCTCGGCGTTCTACCCGCTTTTGATTCTGTACGCGCTGTGCTTCATGCCGACGCTCTCGCTGACCAACTCGATTTCTTTCCACCACGTGACTGATCCAGCCCGCGATTTTCCTTTGATCCGGGTGCTGGGGACCATCGGCTGGATTGTCGCTGGCATTCTGGTGGGAAAGGTCTTTCACGCCGATCGAACGGTACTTCCATTGCAACTCGCCGCGGGGGCATCGATCGTCATGGCGGCGTACTCG
>DASQPS010000107.1:0-2345 GCA_035643845.1 Gemmatimonadaceae bacterium
TCCGGATGCGCTCAAGATCGGGCGAAAATATGGCGCGCGCCACTTCCACTGCGTCGTGTGCTCCGGCGACGGCTACGACATCGCCCGACCGAATCACCTCGCGTCCGAGCGGCGTGGGTATCTGCTCGGTGCCGCGCCTGATCGCCAGCACCGTCGCACCGGTCGCCCCGCGAAGATTCAGTTGTGCGAGACTTCTTCCGACAGCCATACTCTCCGGAATCACACGAATTGCGACGGGATCGCCAAGACCCGGAAGTACTGCGTTTACATCTTCCAGTGCGTTCCCGTAAGAGCGCTCGGCGTCCTGCGAAGCCATTTGGTTCGCGAGCGCCGACGCAATGATTTGCGCGCCCGCACGTGCGTGGCCCTGGAGGTTCGACGCATTCCTCCATAGCGCGATCAAAAGGACCGCGGTCAGGACTCCGAGTACCAACACGCCCTGGTGCGGCGGTAAAAAAGGCTGAGTGATCGCAACGACCGGCATCCCCACGGCGAGCACAACCGAGATCTGGACCAGCGCGACAAACGCGCGACGCGGAGCGTCGGCGGCATCTACTTTCCCTTTCTGCACCTCCGCAAAGGCGCGCTGCGCCAGCTGGTTACCCAATGCCCTGGAGCTGGTGACGATGCCGTACATCAGCGGAATCGTTACCAGTCCCGCGACAAGCACAACGACGAATCGAACGCGATCCTGCGGCGCTCCCATCATTCCGCCGACGAGCAAGCTTAGCCTGTCGATCTCCACGTCGACCGCAATGACGACCGCCGTGATGAGTGCGGCGTCGAGCAGAATTATCCGCACGATGCGATTCGTAGCTGAGCGGTCCGTCTCGGCCGGCGTGCGCGATCGCCCGCGCTCGATCCACGATGCGTAAAGGGTGGCGACCGTTTGGATAGGAGGTGGCAGCCAACGGTCAATCGATGCAGCTGCCCGATTTGACAGTTTGATCAGAAGCGGTGTCGAGAGCGTCGTAATTGCAGAGACGGCGATCGCGACGGGATACATCCAGTCGCCAATTGCGCCCGCTGAAACTCCAACGCCAGCGATGATGAACGAAAATTCGCCGATTTGCGCCAGGCTCATTCCGGTTTTTATCGCCGTGCGCCGGCCGTGACCAGCGAGAAAAGCGCCTACCGCCACCGCAAAGACCTTTCCGACAATGACCGCGACCGTCAGCGCGACCACAGCGGGCCAGTGCTGTGTAAGCGCCCTCGGATCTATGATCATCCCCACCGAAACGAAGAAGATCGCCGCGAACATGTCGCGTACCGGACGGACTAGTTCCGCGATCTCCCCCTCATGACCAGATTCGGCGACCAATGATCCGGCGATGAAAGCGCCCAGCGCGACCGAATAGCCAAATGAGAGGGCGAGCAGCGCGGCTGCAAAACAAATTCCGATGCTTGCGACGAGAGTCGTCTCCGGTCGCCCAAGCCTTTGCACTGCGCGAATCGCACGCGGAACGATCAATAAGCCAAATCCAATCAACGCCGTCAGAAACATGGCCAGACGGAGCGCTGTTCGAGCCAGATCGGCCGGTGTAATCGCGCCGGATCGCGAGATCGTCGTGAGTATCGTGAGCAAAAAGATCGCGATCAGATCTTCGATGATCAGAATCCCGAAGACCAGCTCCGCCACTCGACCCTTCACACCCTGCTCCTGAAAGGCCTTCACGATGATCGTCGTGCTGGAGATCCCGATGATGGCGCCCGCGAAGATGCTCTCCATCCGCGTGAAACCGAGAACCTGACCAACTAGATATCCGGTGGAGATGAGGATCGTGCACTCGAAGACAGCGACAGCGCCGGCCTTTTGGCTCACGTGCACCAGCTTCCTGATGCTGAACTCCAGGCCGAGCGAGAACATCAGGAGGATGACGCCGAGCTCGGAAAGCGCGCGAACGATTTGTGGATCAGCAACAAGCGGGAGCGGGATGTGTGGGCCGACAATCAGTCCGGCGAGCAGATAGCCGAACACCACGGGCTGCCGCAAACGTTGGAACACGACGGTCGCAACCGCGGCAACGCAAAGAACTACCGCCAGGCTCTGGAGGAAAGCGTGAGAATCCATCTCAGCTACTATGGTGACACTGTGCGTCAATCGGAACCCGAAACAAAAAAGACCACCCTCAGGGTGGTCTTTTTTCTTCTGACGAAAGAAGCCTAGTCTTCGCTGTTTTCGTTTTCGAAGGTGAGAGCGTCCGCTTCACGGACGCGATCGAGCATGGCGTTGACCGGAACCGCGATTCCCCGGTCGTTCAACGCGGCCTCATTGCCTGAGCCACGCTGGAACCAGCTGCCGACATCGGGCGAAGTCTCGGTGCTCCCTGTACCAGCCGCCTCTT
>DASQPS010000108.1:0-2267 GCA_035643845.1 Gemmatimonadaceae bacterium
CAAAGGAGGCGAGTGGTGTCGTCGCAGGCGACGTCCAAGGTCGCGCCCGAGGAGACCCGCGAGTGAGCAGAGCGAACGAGCGCAGTTAGGGGCTCCGACCAGCGACCGTCGTCGCCGAAGAGGATACCTGCACCGACCGACCCGCGCGACAAAGCCAAGTCCGACGTCAAGCACGCGCGCAATGACAGATCAGCGGGGAGTGGCTAGCCGCTCGCACTCGGCTCGAAAGGGACCTCGATCTCCATGCCATCTCGCGCGATGATGGTCGCCGGGAAAATGGCGCGCGCCTGCTGTTCGAGCTCCGAGGTATCGCGCGAGTAGCGAGCGGAGACGTGCGTGAGGACGAGCTTCTTCACGCCGGCCTTCGCGGCCACCTCGGCCGCCTCCCTCGCAGTGGAATGTCCAGTCTCGAGGGCGCGTGGTGCTTCCTCGTCGGCGAAAGTCGCTTCGTGCACGAGGACGTCGGCGCCAGTCGCAGCGGTCACTGTTCCCTCTGACGGGCGCGAGTCTCCCGTGAAAACGATACGTCGTCCCGGCCGCGACGGTCCTACGAGCTCTGACGGTGCTATCGATCTGCCGTTGGGAAGACTCACGGTTTCGCCCTTGTGAATTTTGCCCCACAAAGGACCTTCGGGAATTCCGAGCTCTCTTGCTTTGTCTGGATTGAATCTGCCCAGCCGGGTTTCTTCGACGATGTGGTAACCGATGGCGGATCGGTCGCCGTGCTCGGCCGCAAACGCAGCAATGGAATATCCGCCTCTCTTAAGCGCAGAATCCGGCATGATCTCGACGATTTTGATCTCGAAGTGCTGCTTCTCGCTGCCGAGGTTTATGGCGCGCCAGAGAAGTTTCTCGCATCCAACGGGACCATAGAGATTCATCGGCTCCGTGCGCCCCTGTAGCGCGAGCGTGCGCAACAGGCCGGTGAGGCCGAGCATGTGATCGGCGTGCATGTGGGTGAAAAAAATATCGGACAGCGCGAAACTGATCCCGTATCGCATCATCTGTCGCTGCGTGCCCTCGCCGCAATCGAACATGAGCGTCTCGCCTTCCCGGATAACCGCGAGCGACGAGACATTGCGCTCGACTGTTGGACGCGACGCCGAAGTACCGAGGAAGCGGAGGGTGAGCGACATGCGGGCGTAATATATGGCAGCCAAAACGAAGCAGGGAACGCGCTTTGCCTCTCTCTGGAGATCCCGAATTGCGAAGCGCGATGCAAAGCGTGATTCCGCGAGAAAGACACCAAATGCGCGAAGAGAGAGGATGAGATGCCAGCGAAAACTGGAACGAGAGCGAACGGTCGATCAGTAACCGCACGGTCCGCCCACCGCAGCGTCACAGCAAAGCGGAATCATCGAAACGGCAACGGTTCTCGCGGCGATCACGGAAATGTTAAAGAGGCCGAGCTCCGCCGAGTGCAGGCGCATCCAAAGCCGCCGATGCCGAAGCAGAAACAGGAATCGCCAGGCATCGAAGCGAAGGTCCATCCGCGCCCGCAGTACGTGGCGCCGCTCTACAATGGCGCGGGAAAACTGAAGGGCAAAGTTGCCCTCATTTCCGGCGGTGATTCAGGAATTGGCCGAGCGGTCGCGGTTCTCTTCGCCCGCGAGGGTGCGGACGTCGCGATCATGTTTCTGCCGGAGGAAGAACGCGACGCGAACGAAACGCGCAACGCAATCGAGTCGGAGGGACAGCGCGCGCTGCTTTTGCCAGGCGATGTCACCGACCCGGATTACTGCGAGCAGTGCGTCGACAAAACCATCGCTGAATTGGGTGCGCTCGATGTCCTGGTGAACAACGCCGCATTTCAGAAGAACAAGGAATCGATCGAGGAGATCGACTACGCGCAGCTGGAGCGGACGTTCCGCACGAATTTCTTCGGATACTTCTACATGGCGAAGGCGGCGGTGCCGCGCATGAAGAAGGGCGCTTGCATCATCAACACGGGCTCGATTACCGGCCTCGAGGGCGAGAAGACGTTGATCGACTACTCAGCGACGAAGGGCGCCATCCACGCTTTCACGAAATCGCTGGCGCAAAATCTCGTGGAAAGGGGAATCCGTGTGAATGCGGTCGCACCGGGCCCGGTGTGGACGCCGCTCAATCCACAGTCGGTCGCGAAGGCCGATGAGATCTCGGAATTCGGGCAGGACACGCCGATGGGACGTCCGGCTCAGCCGGAAGAGTTGGCGCCGGCGTACGTCTTTTTGGCTTCGAACATCGACTCGAGCTACATCTCGGGGGAGATCATTCCTGTCTTGGGC
>DASQPS010000109.1:0-10863 GCA_035643845.1 Gemmatimonadaceae bacterium
GAAATCTGGGCGCGCGACGCGTACCGTATCGACGCCTCGGAACCCAGGTTCATTCAGGAAACGCTGAGCGGAAATCCTGATCCCGGAAGTTTTTCGGGAAGCGGCTCGTGGAACGGCTACTACACCGATGAGAGAGCTGCCAACACAATTCTTCTCGCCCTACCGAACGCTGCCGCGGGAGAATTTACCCCGGAAGAACTCAGCGCGACGAGTGGCTTCTTTCGCACCATCAAAGCGCTGGAAGAATGGCGCGTGATTGAGGCGCACGATACAGTCGGTGCAACTATCCAAACTGACGACCCGCGCGCGGTCACGCCTATTCGATGCAAGCCCGCGGTTCTCGACTACATCGCGGCCCTGCTGGATAGCGCGAACACTGATCTTACCGCCGCTGCCGGCACTGATTTTCCGTTCAGCCTGCCGACCGGTTTTACAAAGTTCGGACGGAACTACGGCAAGGTTGACAATTTCATTCTTTTCAATCGCGCTCTGAAGGGCAAAGTCGATTACTACCGCGCGTTGGATCGCGTCAGTCCTCAGCCGGCGCTGTACGCGCAGGCGATAGCGGAGCTGACGACCGCGCTGGGCGCTGGCCCTGGAGCGGTGCCAGCGTCGCAGTTCAGCTTCGGCCCGTACTACACGTTCATATCCGGTGGATCGGAGAACACACCGAATCCGCTCGCTGATTCCAAAGTGCGCCTCAATCCGGGTGTGAAAGACAGCATTCAGGCCAATGACACGAGAGCATCGAAGATCGTTGCGGCTGATCCTCTCTCGGGCTTTGGTCTCTCGAGCAGCATCACCTACGCTGGCGCGCTTGCAACCACCGCGAACCAGAACGCGCCGCTGGCAATCCTGCGTGACGAGGAGCTCGTGCTTCTCCGCGCGCAGGCTGAGATCGAATCAGGTGATTTTGGAAATGCCGTTCTCGATGTGAACGACGTGCGCACGAATTACGGTTTGGCGCCAACGGCGTTTGCTTCGGTTGCAGCAGGAAGGACAGCGGTCCTCTATGAGAAGCGCTATTCTCTTCTCTTCGAGGGTCCGATGCGGTCAGATGACCTAAGGGAGTATGGGATTCTGAACCAGGGCGCCGCGCTCCACAAAGCGGAAACGACCCCGGACGTATACAACCAGGCTCTTCCGATTCCGCGCGGCGAGCTGAACGCACGAAACCTGAAGGTCAATCCGGCCTGTACGCCGTGATCCGTAACGCAGTGGTGTAGTACAAGCCCGGCTCGGGGTTCGCTCCGAGTCGGGCTTTTTCGTGAAAGGCTCGAATTATGCCGATTGAGTCGATGCAGTAAGCTGGTTCACTCTTGTGAAACCGGAGATTACGTCGTATGCAGCGAGCTTCTTTCCTAGCCGTCTTTCTGGTTGCTGCTTTCGCTGCTTGTAGGGCGGCGCCTTATCGCGATCCGACTGCGGCTCCAGATCGCGAAATCATCACGCAGGATCAGATCGAAGCGTCGCACGGAACCACGGCATACGACGTCATAAGAAAGGTGCACGGAAACTTTCTCTCGTATCGCGGACGAACGAGCATCAAAGACACAGTGAGCTCGATGCCCATTGTGTTCATGGACGATATGGTGTACGGTCCCGTGTCGGTGTTGCGAAACATTCCGGCTTCGGAAATCTCGGAGATTCGTCTTTACAGAGCGTGGGAAGCGGTAATCAAGTACGGAAGCGGGCTGCCCGGCGGCGCGATAGCGATCTACACGAGATTGGATCGATAGCGCTTATTTCTTCTTAGAGGCTGGGCGTTCCTCTTTCGCTTCCGACCGTTCCTCTTTCGGAAAAAGGGACGGCCCTTTCTGGATTTTCCAGCCGGTCGGATCGATCCCTTGTAGCCCGCTAAACCGAGTCTCTGTCGGCGATCCTTTCCCCCCCAACGATCTCCACAGCTCCTCTGACTTTGCTGGCATGAACGGCCAGAGATAGACCGCCTGTCGCGCCAACTGCCTCACTAGCGAGGCTAGGACTTTCTCCAGTTGTCCGCGGTTGGCCGGATCCTTTGCAAGCTTCCATGGCGCCTGACGATCGACATACTCGTTAGCTCTCGAGATCGTCAGCCACACCGCCTTCAACGCTTCGTGGAGGAGAAAGCCACGCGGGCCAATTGACGCATGGTACGTTTGGAGATCGGCCTCGTCGGCTTCATCGATTTCGTTTCTCTCCCCTGGGGGGACGACGCCGCCACAGTATCGCTCGACCATCGAGATCGTTCGACTCGCGAGGTTCCCAAATGCGTTCGCCAAATCCGAATTGTAGCGCTCCTCGAACCTCTCCCACGAAAAATTCCCGTCTCCATCGAACGGTACTTCTCGCAACAGGAAATACCGGAAAGCATCCGGACCGAACCGGCCGATGGCATCGCGCAGATTCAGATTCCCACCGCTCGATTTGCTCACGCGAGCTCCGCCAACGAGCACGAACCCGTGCACCCAGATGCGCTTCGGCACCGCAATTCCTGCCGACATGAGCATCGCCGGCCAGATCACGGCGTGGAAACGCGTAATGTCTTTTCCGATTACGTGCAGGTCAGCGGGCCATAAAGTCTCGTAGTCCGGATTCGGAAATCCGGTAGCCGTCAGATAGTTGGGCAGCGCATCGAACCATACGTAGGTCGTCTGGTCCTCTCCGTGACTTCCTTTGCGCGGGAAGGGCACTCCCCATGAGAACCGGCTGCGGCTAGCAGAAATATCCTCGAGGCCGGAATCGAGGAGCGAAAGAATTTCGTTGCGACGCGACTTTGGCTGCAGAAAGTCTTCGCTCGAGACGAGCTTCTTCAGTCGATCCGTGTAAGCGCTCAGCCTGAAGAACCAGTTTTTTTCCTCCACCCATTCGAGAACCCGCGTTGGATGGAGAATGCACTTTCCGTCGGCAATCTCATTCTCTTGCTTGAAAGACTCACAGCCGACGCAGTACCACCCGGCGTACGCCTTCTCGTAGAAGTCGTCCGGCGAGTTCTCGAAAATCAACTCGATGAGTTGGCGGACGCCTGCTTTGTGGGCAGGATCAGTTGTGCGAATGAATTGGTCGTAGGAAATCTCGAGCTGCGTCCAGATCTGCTCCGTGCTCTCCGCAACTGCGTCCACCAGCTCCTGCGGCGATACTTTTCGCTCTACAGCGGTCTGCGCGACTTTCTGGCCGTGCTCGTCCATACCCACGAGGAAATGGACGTCGTCGCCGCGAAGGCGGTGGTAGCGCGCTATGACGTCCGCGCCGATTTTCTCGAAGGCATGACCCTGGTGCGGGTCAGCGGTGGCATAGTCTATTGCGCACGTGAGGAAGTACTTGGCCAACTATCAGCTTCCGGACGAAGAGCCATCTCCACCGCGACCGCGCCTTCCGCCGCGCCTTCCCCTGCGCCGCTTTCCTGGATTGTCACCGTCGCGCACAACAGGATTTCCATTCGGCGCCGCTTCCGATACGAGACTCGACCGATCCGAAGGAATCTGGTGCTCCGCCGTATACATTAATTCAGGCGAAATCTCCTCGGGGCGGATTCCCTCCGCGGCGTTTTCCTCTTCCTCGACTTCGACGCTCGGAATTGCGCCTACCCCGGCGAGCTGTTCCGTCTCCTGCTTGAACTCGGCGAGAGTCAGCGAGCGTAGCTCGCCCTCGACGCCGCGCAGAGCGATTCGCTCGCGGAAGATGTCGACGCTCACGACTTTCTCTTCACCAGCACTCGTCGCAACGATCTTGCCTTCCTTCGGAAAGCGCTTTCGACTCTGTACGTAGAACTCATGCTCGTAGCGGAGGCAGCACATAAGGCGTCCGCATGCTCCTGAGATCTGTGAAGGATTCAGAGAGAGCCGCTGATCCTTTGCAACGCCGAGGTTTACTGGTCGGAGCTCCGGGAGCCAGGAGGCCGAGCAATACTGTCGGCCGCAGCGACCGATTCCGTCCAGTCGTTTCGCTTCGTCCCGCACTCCGATTTGTTTGAGCTCGATGCGCGTTCGAAACAGAGACGCGAGATCGCGCACCAGGTTTCGGAAATCGACTCGCTTGTCGGCCGTGAAATAGAGAGTGAGCTTCTTCCTGTCCCACTGCCATTCGGCATCGGAGAGCTTCATCCCAAGGCCATTGGCGCGCACGCGTTCCATCGCCTTGCGACGCGTGTCTTCGTTCAACCTGTCGAGATCCTTGGAAAGGCCGCGGTCCTTCTCCGTAGCGAGACGCAGTGCCCTACGCTCCGGGAGAGCCTGGCCGCAGCCGTGCGCGCACGCGCTATTCCGTTTTTCAGCTGCTTCGCCGAGTGCGTGGACGTAACCGAGATCCTCCCCACGATCGACGTCGACGATTACCGCGGCCTTGAGCGGCGGCGGATCGGGGTAGTCCCACAGAAAGAATTCCTTACGATTGCCCTTGAAGGCAATCTCGACGAGATGCGGCACTGGTTATTCTGTCCACGCTCCAAGGCGGAGAAATTTCTGGCGGCGACGACGCACCAGTTTCTCTGGCCGCATCTTGCGTAGCTCCTCGAGGTGCTTGCAGATCACTTCGCGCAGAGACTTCGCAGCGGTCTCATGGTCCGCATGCGCGCCACCCTTGGGTTCGGGAACGACTTCGTCGACGACTTTGAGCTCGAGCAACTCGGGAGCAGTGATCTTGAGCGCTGTTGCGGCCTTCTCTCGCATCTCGGGACTCTTGGCGTCCTTCCATAGGATCGCCGCGCATCCTTCGACCGAAATCACCGAGTAGACCGCATTCTCCATCATCAACACGCGGTCCGCGACGCCGAGCGCGAGGGCGCCACCGGATCCGCCCTCGCCAATTACAGTCGCGATGATCGGTACCTGCAACTGACTCATCTCATAGAGATTTCGTGCGATCGCCTCGGATTGTCCCCGCTCCTCGGCGCCGAGTCCGGCCCACGCTCCCTGAGTATCGATGAACGTCAGCACCGGCACGTGAAATTTCTCGGCGAGCTTCATCAGGCGGAGGGCCTTTCGATAACCCTCGGGATGTGGCATGCCGAAATTGCGACGGAGTTGCTCCTTGGTGTCGCGTCCGCGCTGATGGCCGATCACCATCACGGTGTCGTCATCGAGACGCGCCCAGCCGCCGATTATCGCAGCATCGTCACGAAAAGCGCGATCTCCGTGGAGCTCGATGAAATCGCTGAACGCGAGTCGGATGTAATCAGCGGTGAACGGACGCTTTGGGTTGCGCGCAACCTGCACTCGCTGAAATGGCGTGAGATTTTTGTATACCTCTTCGCGCAAATCGGACAGCTTTCGCTCGAGCGGCTCGATCGCCTCGGCGACGCTAAGCTGGCTGTCGCCCGCCGTCTTCTTGATCTCGTCGATCTGCCGCTCCAGCTCGGCGATCGGCTTCTCGAATTCAAGTTGTGTTGCTGATGCCACCTGTCAGCTCCCGCGTTGAAGTCTGACGGAAGACTCTCCCAGAATATTACGCAACGCGCTCAGCGCCGCACCATCGGCGGCCAGTTTCAGCGAGCGGGAGCGCAAACGAGCCTGCGTTCCCGTTTCGTCACTCCATCGAAACTCGAGCGGCGCCGAGCCTGGATAAGTTTCAGCAATCGCCCGCACGTCCGACATCACGTCACCCGAGTATGTGCCCTTTGCCAGGTCTATCGCAACCGTCAACTGCCCATTGGTGCGCATCTCGGCAAGCTTTGTTGCGGATTCGACGATGAATGCGGGGTTATCGGACCCCTCGTCGCGCCTCGAGTATGCGCCCTTGAGCAATATGGGCACATCGGCGCGAATCTGATCATTGAGCGTCGCCCACTTTTCAGGGAACACGAGCACCTCGGCCGAGCCAGAAAAGTCTTCGACTGTGAGGCGCGCGAACTCGGATCCGGACCGCTTGCTCATCTGACGTTTGATGTTCGTGACGACGACGGCGAGCGTCATGAGCTCCGGCCTCCACGTGCCAAGGTCCGACACGGTGTGCGTCGCGAAGATTTCGGCCTCAGCGCGGAACCGCTCCAGCGGATGACCCGAAATGTAGAATCCGAGAATTTCCTTTTCGTGTGCGAGCCGCTCTGATTCGGTCCACGGCGCCGCATTCGGGAGGGTCAGATTCGTCTGAGTTTTTTGTGACTCGCCTGCCGGTGAGGCAAAGAGCGAGACCTGACCAGTCGCAATGTCCTCCTGACGGAGCGACGCCTCGCGAATGGCCGTGTCGAGCGCCGCCGCGATTTGAGCGCGGTGTCCGCCCAGGGAGTCGAGCGCGCCCGCGTGCGCGAGCGCCTCGAGCACTCGCTTGTTGCAAATGCGTAAATCGATTCGCTCGCAGAGATCAAAGATTGAAGCGAACGCTCCGTCGGTTTTGCGGGCGGCGAGGATGGAATCGATTGCGCCGCGTCCGACATTTCGCACGGCGCCGAGGCCGAAACGAATTTTCGTCTCACCGACGACTGTGAACTTGTAACCGGATTCGTTGATGTCCGGCGGAAGGATCTCAAGTCCGGGCTCGGCCGCGCCGGGAACGTGGAGCTGTCTCGCCTCGTTGATGTACTTGACGACGCCGTCGGTGTCGCCGATTTGCGACGACATGAGGGCCGCCATGAAATCGGCGGGGTAATGCGTCTTGAGCCAGGCCGTGTGGTACGTGAGGATGGAGTACGCGACCGAGTGCGACTTGTTGAATCCGTATCGGCCAAAGGTCTCGATCTGGCTGGCGATCTCTTCGATGATCTCGCGATCGTAGCCGCGGGCAACCGACTTCTCGATGAATTTCCCAAGCTCGAGCCGTATGAGCTCCGCGTCCTTTTTCCCGACGGCTTTGCGGAGGACGTCTGCTTCGGCGAGAGAGATACCTGCGAGCCTCTGTGCAATGCGCATCACCTGCTCCTGGTAGGTGATGACGCCGTAAGTAGGCTCGAGGATTGGAGTGAGCTCGGGCAGGATGTACGATACCGGCTCTTCTCCGCGTCTCCTTCGCATATAGACTCGGTGCATTCCTGCATCGAGTGGTCCGGGCCTCATCAACGCATTGGATGCAACGAGGTCGTCGAATCGATCGGCTCGAATGCTCCTGAGCATGTCGGTGGCGAGCGGCGACTCGAACTGAAACACGCCGACTGTACGACCCGCCCGGAGCATTCGATATGTCTCGGGATCGTCCAGCGGAAGCGTGTCGAGATCGGGGGCCGTGCCGGTGCGCTCGCGAATTCCTTTGAGGGTGTCGCTGATCACCGTGAGGGTGGTGAGGCCGAGGAAATCCATTTTGAGCATGCCCGCGTGCTCGAGCGCGTTCATGTCGTACTGGGTGACGACGAATGAGTCATCGTCGCCGTTTGCCGAACCGGCTCCGCGAGAGGCCTGGGTGCAGATCGGTACGTAGTCGTCGAGGGGACCGGGCGCGATTACGACGCCGGCCGCGTGAACTCCAGCATGGCGCGAAAGTCCTTCGAGCTTCATCGCGTAGTCCAGTAGCTGCTGGTATCGCTGCTTCTTCTCTCTCACTTCGCGCGGATCATCGTTTCGCGGCGTGTACAGCTCGCGAACTTCAGGGATGCGCTCGATTGCCTCCTTTACCGTAAGCGAGAAGTTGGGATGGTTCGGCACCAGCTTCGCGAGGTAGTCGGTTTCGGATGGTGTGAAGCCCAGCGTGCGTCCGACATCCTTGATTGCCGCGCGCGACTTGAGTGTTCCGAAGGTGATTATCTGTCCGACGGAATCACGTCCGTACTTCTGTCGCACGTACTCAATGACCTCGCCACGTCGCTCGAAGCAGAAGTCGACGTCGATGTCCGGCATCGAGACGCGCTCCGGATTCAGAAAGCGCTCGAAGAGCAGGTCGAAGCGAAGCGGGTCGACATCAGTGATGCGGACGGAGTAGGCGACAAGCGATCCTGCCGCTGACCCGCGACCCGGACCAACAGGTATTCCTTTTTCGCGGGCGGCCTTGATGAAATCCGCGACGATCAGAAAGTATCCGGCGTAGCCAGTCTTGGTGATTACTCCGAGCTCGTACTCCAGCCTCTCTCGCACTTCGGCAGGCAGCTCGGCGCCGTAGCGCTCGTGAGCTCCTTGCTCCGCGAGGCGTACGAGGAGCTCGTTCTCTGTCTCGACGTCGGAAGGGAGGGGGAACGACGGCACCTTATACTGCTTGGAAAACTGTATCGCCGACTCCTCAGCGATGCGCAGTGTGTTGTCGAGAACGTCCTTGCGACCGGGAAACGCGTCGGCGATCTCAGTCGCGTTCTTGAAATAGAGCCCGGCGTCGTAGTGCAGCCGATTGGTATCCGAAAAATCCTTACCGAGACCGATGCAGAGAAGCACATCGTGGGCGTCGTGATCGTCGCGGCTAAGGAAGTGCGCGTCGTTGGTGGCGAGGACGGGAAGATTGAGCTCCGCGGCGAGCTGAAAGACGCGCGTGTTCAGCGTCGCCTGATTTTCGGACTCGTGGGCCTGGACCTCGAGGTAATAGCGATCTCGAAAGACATCGGCATACCAGGATGCAGCAGCGCGCGCCTGATCGTACTCATCGGACAGCAGATGGTGCGCAATTTCGCCCGCCATGCACGCGGAAGAGACGACGATTCCTTCGCTGTATCTGGCGAGGAGCTCGCGATCGACGCGCGGCTTCGCGTAGAATCCCTCTGTGTAGGCGAGGGATGAGAGCTTGACTAGATTCTTGTAACCGGTGGAGTTCTGGGCGAGGAGGATGAGGTGGTAATAGGGTTTACCGCGGTCTCCACCGACGCGATCACGGGCGCGCCTGTCGCCGGGCGCGACGTAGGCTTCCATGCCGATGATCGGTTTGAGCCCTGCTTTTTTGGCTTTTTCCTGGAACTCCCACGCGCCGTGAAGGTTACCGTGATCGGTGATGGCGAGGGCGGGCTGCTCGAACTCCAACGCTCTACCGATGAGATCATCGATGCGGTTGGCGCCGTCCAGGAGTGAGTATTCAGAGTGGCAGTGAAGGTGAACGAAGGACACTTGGTAAGATAATGCGACGCGGTTTCTTAGCGATAGCGGTGGCGGTCGGTGTGCTTGCTCTATTCTCTGCTCCGACCGCGTGTTATTTGAGTCGCGGCGCGTGGGAAGAGGCGAAGATTTTGAGTCGGCGTCAACCGATTTCCGAGTTGGTGCGCGACCCTCGGACGCCAAAAGACGTTCGGGACAAGTTAAAGCTGGTTTTGGCTGCTCGGCAATACGCAAAGGACAGCATTAGGCTTCGCACTAAAGACAGTTTCACGACATACTCGCGCCTTGACCACGACACTTTGGTTCTGCTTGTTTCGGCGGCGTATCGCGACACACTGAAGCCGTACACGTGGTGGTTCCCGATCGTAGGCCGAGTGCCCTACAAAGGCTATTTCGATTTCGCGGCTGCGAAACGGGAGGCGAGGGATCTCGCCTCCGATGGCTTCGACGTGTACGTGCGACCATCGGATGCCTTCAGCACGCTTGGATTTTTCAACGATCCGTTGCTCAACACGACGCTTCGAGGCGACTCGCTTTCGCTCGCCAACACCGTGATCCACGAGCTGACGCACAACACTTTCTATGCTGCTGGTCAGGCGCCCTTCAACGAATCCTTTGCGATGTTCGTGGGTGCGCGCGGGGCAGCGGCGTTCTTCAGATCGCGCGGCCAGGATATGGCGGCGGCGAAGCTCGATGCGCAGTGGGAGGATGAGAAGCTATTGGCGAGGTTCTGGGCGCGGTTGATCCAGTCGCTCGACTCTGCTTACGCCGCGCATCCGGAAAGTAAAGAAGCGCGGATCCTCGCTCGAGACACTGTATACATTCGTGCGCGAGCGGCGCTCGTCGCCGAGGTTGGGCCGGCACTAAAGACCATCAGTCCGAGGTACGTCGAGCGTGTGCCGCTCGACAACGCCTCCCTACTGGCGAGGCGTGTGTACGCCAGCGATCTCGACGTTTTCGATAGAGTTTACGAGAGGGAAGGTCGGGATCTGAGACGCACAATCGGAAGGGTTATCGCTCTCGCAAAGGCGAATCCGAAAGACCCGTTCCTCGCCTTGAAGAAGTGGGCGCAGTGACTGTCCGCGAAAAGGGATGAGACACCGTATGTGCAGCGTAAGTAACCGAGCAAAAGAGCCCGCTCGCCGTCGCCGTGGAAATAATCCCTTGACCTTGTAAGAATCCCGTCTACCTTCCCGTTAGATAGGCGGGACTGCTACCTCTTCGGCCTAGTGCTGAAGGTTGGGACCAGACGCCTGCGGATCGGGATCATTTGTCGAGAGGATCTCTGATCGCAGAGTGGTAGCGCGATTCAATTCGCCGCCCGCTAGCAGTTGTTCCACCAGCTACGGGATCTCCCTTGTTCACACTTGTGCGAGCCCATTTTTTCATTGGGTTCAACTTTACTTCCATCGCCCGTCGCACGAATCGGCTTTCTACGACCGCGCCACCGCACGGTCGTTAAGAGTGCGGCGCGACAGCCTGTCGCGCCGCGATTTCTCATCCGAGAAGCACTGGAGGAGGTATGACCCATCTCGTAAGGAAATTGTCTGTGTTCTGTGTCGGACTCGGGGGGTTGCTATTGCTGGCAGTCTCGCCGGTCCGCGCACAAGAGAGTGGAACGGTCAGCGGCGTTGTTACAGACCCCACGACCAACACTCCAATCCCGTCCGCGCAGGTGCAGCTTGTGGGCACCGCGCGCGGTGCCGTCACCGCCGACGACGGACGATTTAGAATCACGAACGTGCGAGCCGGCGTGTATCAGGTTCGCGTCCTGCGAATCGGCTATCAGGCATCGAGCCAAACGGTCACTCTGGGAAGCGGCCAGACGATCGATCTCACGTTTGCTCTTACGCCTGCAGCGGTAACCCTCGATCAAGTCGTGACGCTGGCTACGGGTGAGACGACTCGAAAGCGCGAGCAGGGAAACGTAGTGGGAACCCTTGAACAACCG
>DASQPS010000110.1:0-7670 GCA_035643845.1 Gemmatimonadaceae bacterium
GGATCGGGCTTGGGTTTATCCACGACCACCCGATGATCGAGGTTGCCAACCCGAAGCGCGATGTCGTGCACCAGCTGCGCGACTTTACGCTCGTGCTCGTAGTCGATGTACTGCGGCTCGTCGGTTAGCTGGTGATAGTCCATATGGAGGCCCGTCGTGAAAAACGTGATCGGGATTCCATAGCGGGCGTACTCGTAGTGATCGCTGCGGCAGTAGATGCGCTCGGGATGCCCATTCGCGTCGTAGCTGTAGTCGAACGTCAGAGGCGTCGGCTCTGTTCGATTCACAGCCTCGACGATGTCACCTAGCTCCGTTGACAGACGACGAGACCCAACGAGCTGCAGATAGGTCGGACTTCCACCGATTATGTCGAACGCGCCGCCCCGGCCGATCATGTCCATGTTGAGCTGCGCGACGATCGAGTCGCGCGGAACTGTCGGATTGTCCGTGAAGTATCTGGAGCCGAGGAGCCCGGCCTCTTCTCCCGTGTGCCAGACAAAAATGAGTGAGCGGCGCGGCCGCGGGCCTTTGGCGAACGCTTCTGCGATCTCGAGAGCGCCGACTGACCCCGAGCCGTCGTCGTCCGCGCCGTTGTAGATCGAATCCGGACGCGCAGGTCTGATCCTGCGAAGACTGTCGACATTGACGTGAATCGACGCGCGCTCCGCAGGCGTAAGTCCACCGCCCGGTGTTCCCGGTGTGACGTGGGTACGCGCCTCGACGATTCTGTTCGCCATGATGTTGTACGTGCGCAGCGAGTCGTGGTCGAGCGGACCCGCGAAACGAATTCCGAGGTGGTCGTTGTGTGCGCCAAGCGCGACGTATTCTCCACGGAGGGCGGGATCCGTCCCGGGAATTATGCCGATGACATTGCGCGCGGGTGCTGGCGCGCGCGTGAACGCGATCGAGGAGAAGTGAATCCACCGGCCAGGCGTCCCAGCCCGAAGGGATGCGGGATCGGCGCCCAGCAGGCGAGTGGCAACTTCGGGCGAGACGACAACGTTCAGCCGAGCGGGGCTCGTATCCGTCGACATCGTAACCGCGTAGGGACGCACTGTCCGCGGATCATTCACAGTCAGAAGCGTGCGCGCCCCCGCGTACCGAGCGATGATCTGTCCGGGATTGCGTCTGAGCGGTGTCGCAATCGAGAACAGGACGCCTTTTCCAACGACCGTTTCGGGCGAGACGAGCGTCGTAGTATCCGAAAGGTCCCCGCCGTAGACGACCTGCTCGCTGTCGATGGCTATCGCTCTTCCCGACGGCGGAAAGCTCGTGATGTAGTCGGATCCGTAAACGAGCGGAGTGCCGTCGACGATGACGCGCGCACCTGGCGCCACTGCGACACGATATGCCGGCACGTCCTGGAAATACCCCCCGCCAGTTCCACCGGGTTGGATGCCTAGTCGCGCGAGCTCGTTGGCGATGTACTGCGTGCCTTTGAGATTTCCCTCGGTGCCGAACTGACGACCGAGCATGGAGTCATTCGCAAAGATGTAAAGGCGCGTGCGAAGATCCGGGGCGGTAATCGCGTCACTCGTCGGTCCTCCGCCAGGCCCGCTCTGGAGTGCGCTCGTACACGCGATGGTCAGCACCGCAGTCGCTGGCACTACGATTTTCGTAACACCGTTGGAAAAACTCCTCGCAAAACGCGCCGCAATCTTCACAGTCGCTCCTTTTGATGATTCTTCAGGCTGACGGCCACGCATCCGGGACAATACCGTCTGACACGAATTTGCGTCGCGAACCATGCGTCCGGTAGAAGTTCACCGATCACAACGCGCGCTCTCCTCGTGTAACTTTCGCGGAGAGATATCTCATGACTCGACAGGATAACCCCGCCAAAATTCCGCCGACGCCGAGCGCTGTCGTTCTTCTGAGCGGCGGCCTGGATTCGACGACCGTGCTGGCGATCGCGAAGCGAGACGGCTTTGCAGTGCACGCGCTCACGTTTCGCTACGGCCAGCGTCACTCGCGAGAAGTCGATGCCGCGCGAGCCATCGCAAAAGCCGCGGGTGTCGCACGACACGAGATCATCGACATTGATCTCACCGTCTTCGGCGGGTCGGCGCTCACGTCGGACATCCCCGTGCCGAAGGATCGCGATCTCGATGCGCCTTCTACCGGCTTCACGAAGATTCCGGCGACGTATGTACCAGCTCGAAACACGATTTTTCTCTCCTACGCGCTTGCATTCGCCGAAGTGAGCGAAGCTTCGACCATTTTCATCGGCGTCAACGCGCTCGACTACAGCGGCTACCCTGATTGCCGTCCGGAATACATCGAGGCGTTCGAGCGAATGGCCAATCTCGCCACGCGAGCCGGCGTCGAGGGTCGGACCCGACTAAGCATCCGAACGCCGCTCATCTCTCTCACCAAAGCCGCGATCATCCAGCTCGGCGTCTCCCTGGGCGTCGATTATTCACGCACGACGAGCTGTTACGATCCCGGTCCGAAAGGTGAGGCGTGCGGTCGCTGCGACGCGTGTCAGCTGCGCCTCAAGGGTTTCCGCGAAGCCGGCCTAGAGGACCCCATAAAATACGCCACTCCGCGATCGCCTCGACGCTCAGCTCGTCGAGACATAGGTGCAGGACGCGCGACGCGATGACCTACACGGTGAAGGAAATCTTCTACACACTTCAGGGCGAGGGTGCGCGCGCAGGACGCGTCGCCGTATTCTGCCGGTTTTCCGGCTGCAATCTTTGGTCAGGACGGGAAGAGGACCGGTCGCGTGCCGTTTGCCAGTTCTGCGACACCGATTTCATTGGCACTGGTCCCGATGGCGGCAAATTCTCCACCGCGAAACTGCTCGCGGATGCAATCGACCGATGCTGGGCGCCGTCGGGCACCGAAGCACTTCCTACCGTAGCTGCGGCCGCGCGAGTCGCGCCTCTTTCTCGCCTGCGGCGTTCCGACTCCCGCCCACCGCATCCCGCATCCCGCATCCCGAAATACGTCGTCTGCACAGGCGGTGAGCCGCTGCTGCAGCTCGACGAAGATCTGATCGATTGCCTGCACGACCGCGGATTCGAAGTCGCCGTCGAGACAAATGGTACTCGCGCTGCGTCAGCAAAGCTCGACTGGGTCTGTGTTAGTCCGAAGGCAGGAGCGCCGTTCGTACAAACGACGGGCAATGAGCTCAAGCTCGTCTACCCACAATCAGGCGCGCCGCCCGAGAATTTTGCGCATCTCGATTTCGAAAACTTTTTCCTGCAGCCGATGGACGGTCCTGAGCTCGAACGGAACACCGAGCTCGCGATTGGCTACTGCCTCGCGCATCCACAGTGGCGGTTGAGCGTGCAGACACACAAGCTCGTCGGAGTGCGCTAGGGGCTGCTTGTTGGGCCGTAACAACGCTCACTGGCTGTGCGGATAGAGGCAGCGCTACTCAAGTCAACTGCAGTCGCTTGTGGCGGAACCGGCAAGAGAAACGTCCCGGCGTCGTGAACTGAAAACTATGATCTCAGCCACTCTCGCCTCCCACCCGTTCCGTTGCACTTCTGTCCTGCCTCGCACGTTGCAGTGTCCGGTGTTGCAGTAGTCCGTTCGCTAGCCGTTCAGTCCTAGGATCGCAGCGCCGGCCCGAGTGCGCTAACTCTCCTCTTCCCACTCGCGGTCAATGCCATCGCTCCCTCGGCGAAGGCATCGAGGTATTTGATCCCCGAGCCAGT
This sequence comes from Gemmatimonadaceae bacterium, assembly GCA_035643845.1. Classification (GTDB taxonomy): domain Bacteria; phylum Gemmatimonadota; class Gemmatimonadetes; order Gemmatimonadales; family Gemmatimonadaceae; genus UBA4720. Next base: position 3,669 of record DASQPS010000110.1, read on the forward strand.
ATTGAAGAGCACCACTTTCTCCTCGGGCTTGATCTCTCCGCGCTCCAGGAGTTTCCGCACAGCGGGCACGCACGCGCCCCCCTCAGGCGCCGCGAAAATTCCTTCCATCCGACCGAGATCTCGCGCACCTGCAATCAACTCGGCGTCAGTCACCGCGACGGCGGCGCCGCCAGATTCCCGGAGCGCATCAAGAATCAGAAAATCACCGATGGCTTTTGGCACTCGGAGTCCCGACGCCACAGTGGCGGCATTCGGAAATTCATCCGCCGACCGCTCGCCTGCCTCGAACGCGCGGACGATCGGCGCGCAGCCCGCCGCCTGCACCGACACCATTCGCGGCCGCTTCTCGCTTATCCATCCGAGCTCCTGCATCTCATCGAATGCCTTCCACATCCCGACCAGACCGGTGCCACCGCCTGTCGGGTAGACGATCACATCAGGCAGAGTCCACGCCATCTGCTCGGCGATCTCGTAGCCCATGGTTTTCTTTCCTTCGACGCGGTATGGCTCCTTCAGCGTCGAGACGTCGAACCAACCCTCCGATTCTTTCCTGCGCGCCACCTCGGCGCCGCAATCCGTGATCAAGCCATCCATGAGCGTCACGTGCGCGCCAGTCACTTCGCACTCGATGATGTTCGCTCGCGGAGTATCGCGCGGCATGAAGATGTAGGCACCGAGACGCGCTTTGGCGCAGTACGCCGCGAGCGCGCCGGCGGCGTTCCCCGCTGACGGAGCCGCGAGTTTTTTTGCGCCGAGCTCCTTCGCCATCGACACGGCGACCGACATTCCCCGCGCCTTGAAGCTCTGCGTCGGATTCAGTGATTCGTCTTTTACATAGAGCTCGGGCATTCCCAGGGATTCGCCGAGCGATTTGGCGTGGTGTAGAGGCGTCCAACCTTCGCCCAGTGTCACGATGTTGTCTTCGCGTCTTACGGGAAGGAGCTCGCGATACCGCCACAAATCCGACCGGCGCGCGAAGAGCGTCTGACGAGTCAGGAACTTTGCGATCCTCTTCAGATCGTACCGCACGAGAAGCGGCTTCCCACACTCCGTGCAGACGTTGTGCAGCTTTCTCGCTTCGTATTCGCGATGGCAGAACGAGCACTCGAGTTTTTTGACGTGCATTCGGTGTCGCGTGACGAGGGAGTGTGGGAACCGCCAGGTGCGCTTAGTTTAGGAAAAGCTATATGTTTGCCCTACTCTTTGCCGGGCGATTTCTCTCGGCATTGCGCCTAGTCGCAGCACTTCTGCTCGCCACAACCATTCCATTGGTAATAGATCACCGCGCCCGCCGTTCGACCCGCGTGCTGCGCTAGATGTACATCGGACACGTTGGCGCCGCGCTCGCCGCAAAGCGTGTGCGTCGCAGCATCGGACTCTTCGTCTTGCTGGTCGCGACGTACACTCCGGACTGGGTGGATTCCGGCCTGTGCCTGACGGGCAGATACTCCTCGCGCGAGATGCTCTCGCACTCGATTCCCGCCGTAGCGGTTTTCGCGCTGCTCGGACTTCTCGTCTATGGACTGACGACGGGAGACTGGAAGGCAGGTCTCGTCGTCGCGGCGGTGATCGTTTCGCACATGATGCTCGACTGGATCACGGGCTCCAAGCCCACCTGGCCCGGCGGCCCCATGATCGGACTCGTGTTGTACGATCATCCAGCCGCCGATTTCATTGCGGAAGGAGCGGTGATAGCACTCGGAGGATTTCTCTACTCCCGGACTCTCCCGCCGCGCCGACGCCCGTGGATCGATGTCTCGATAATGCTTGGAGCTCTCCTCGCGATGCAGCTCGCCATCGACATCGGCCATCAACTTATGAAGTCGCTCCCGAAATGCTGACGAGCGACCTGCGCCAGGTTGCGCATCAGGCGATGATCGACGCCGGCTTCGATCCCGATCCCAACCGGGCTATGGAAGAAGAGCTCAAGAACATCGGCAAGCATCCGGACTCCGGAGCGAAGCTCACCGACCTCCGAAATCTTCTGTGGTCTTCCATCGATAACGACGATACGCGGGACCTCGATCAGATCGAATTCGCCGAGGAGCTCAAGAACGGCGATTCACGGCTCGTGATCGCTATCGCCGATGTCGACGCCGAGGTTCCGAAAGGGTCGGCGATCGACGCGCATGCTGGGGGACAGACGACCACCGTATACACTGGCGCTGTGATATTTCCGATGATTCCACTCGAGCTCTCGGCTGGCGCTACGTCGCTGTTCGAGGGCGCCGATCGGAAGTCGATCGCCATCGATATGGTAATCAGCACCGATGGTGTCGTGACGTCGGCGACTCTCTACCGCGCGCTGGTCAACAACAAAGCGCAACTCGCGTACGGCGAAACGGGTAATTGGCTCGATGGAGCGTCGGCGGTCCCGGAGAAGATTTCCAAAGTGGCAGGGTTGGATGCGCAGCTTCGACTCCAGGAGAAAATCGCGAAGACATTACGCAAGACTCGGCTTGATCATGGCGCGCTCGAGATCGAACCGATCGAGGCGCACGCGGTTTCACACGACGGAACCGTCACCAGCATCGAGAAATCTCTCAAAAATACGGCGACTGATCTGATCGAAGATTTCATGATCGCGGCAAACGGATCTGTCGCGCGATTTCTCGAAGCCCACCACGTCTCGGCGATCCGGAGAATCGTGCGCAGCCCTGAGCGATGGGCGAGAATCGTCGACCTCGCGCGCGAGCTGGGCAAAACCCTTCCAGCAGAACCGAACGCGCCTGCGCTCCAGGAGTTCATGCTCGAGCGCAAGGCAGCCGATCCGGATCATTTCCCCGATCTTTCGCTTGCGGTGGTGAAGTTAATGGGGCCCGGCGAATACATCCTCGACCAGCCAGGTGTCGAGGAGCCCGGACATTTCGGCTTGGCGGTTCAGGACTACACCCATTCGACGGCGCCAAATCGCCGCTACGCGGATCTCGTGACGCAAAGAGTCGCCAAGGCGGTGTTTGCGAGTGCTGCTCCGCCGTACACCGACGACGAGCTTTCGATGATTGCCCGAAATTGCACGCTCAAGGAAGACGCAGCACGCAAAGTGGAGCGCACGGTGCGAAAAGTCGCAGCGGCGCTGTTGTTCAGCCATCGCATCGGCGAACAGTTCAAGGCGATCGTCACGGGTAACAAATCGCACGGAACCTTCGTGAGAGTCGTAAATCCACCGGTCGAGGGAATGCTGGTTCGTGGAGAGCAGGGCGTCGACGTCGGAGACGAGATCGATGTGAAGCTCCTCTCGACAAATCCAAAGAAAGGTTTCATAGATTTCGGACGAGTTGGAAATGCGCCAGTGCCGCATCCGCCGGGTAAACGATGAGCGCAGTCCTCATCCAGTCCTCGTCGTCCGAGGTTTCCGCGACTTGCTCACCCCTAGTTCAATCGACGTCTTCTTTATTCAGCCAATTAGATGACTGATATTGACACGCTACCATCGCGCGTCGACGCGCTCGCACTCGTCCACGAGTACACAGCGAGCGAGTCGCTCCGGAAGCATATGCTCGCGGTCGAAGCCGCAATGCGCGCGTACGCCGGAAAGTTCGGCGAGGACGAAAATCGCTGGGGGCTCGCGGGGCTCGTCCACGATTTCGACTACGAGCGGTTTCCGAACAACTCGCATTCAGCGACGGAGGAGCATCCGTCCGAGGGAGTGAGAATTCTCAGAGGGAAGGGCTATCCAGAGGATGTCCTCGTTGCGATCCTCGGACACGCGCAATACACGAATACACCGCGCGAATCACGCATGGCCAAAACCCTCTTCGCCGTCGACGAGCTTACCGGTCTCATCACCGCGACCGCGCTCGTCCGCCCGACGAAAAGCGTGCACGAAGTGGATGCGAGGTCCGTACGCAAGAAGATGAAAGACAAGGCGTTCGCCCGCGGAGTGAGTCGCGAGGATGTGATCAACGGCGCCGCCGAGCTGGGCGTCGATCTCGATGAGCACATCGCGTTCGTGATCGGGGCCATGCAGGCGCGCTCGGCCGACCTCGGCCTTTCTGGCTC
>DASQPS010000111.1:0-2775 GCA_035643845.1 Gemmatimonadaceae bacterium
TGTATAAATGCCAAGGCCCCCGACCAGGTCGGGGTGCTTCAGCTCGACTATCTCCACTGCCAAACCTACCATACGGCTGTCGATCGCGGTGATCTTTCCGTCGCCGTTGGCGTCGATGGCCACATCGGCCGCATCGCCGTACTGGTGCTGGCTGTCGCGGGCAGCACGCTGGATGCGGCGGTTGTGCTCGGGCGCGCGAAAACCCGAATGCACGTCGATCTCGATGTCCGCCACCGCCTTGTCGCCGTGCCAGCGGGCGATTTCCTGGATCACGAGCTCCAGCTTATCGAGCAGCTTCGGATTGATCGCCGCGTAGCTCGGCCACACACCCTGCTGGTCATGATTGAGAAAATCGCCGACCCGCAAATGCTTCGTTATCGGAATGTCGACATCGGCAGGCGTGATCTCCAGGAACCCCTGTGGCGGCGCCTGCCTGCCTGAGACACGCTCGGCCAGGTATGTACCGATCCGGTAACCGCGCAGCATCACTCCTTCCTTCTCCTCGAACGGAACGAGCACGGCGAGCGTGAGCCCTTCGATCGAACGCTGCGCGCCGCTCTTGATCAGAGCGAACCTGTAGAAGCCGGCCATCGAAGGCGCTACCACCTGATCGCCCGTGAGCGACCGTGCCGTGGTAGCGAGCGCGGTGTCGCCGTTTCTCACCCATGCGTACTGAAGCGATGTCGGATCGCCGTGGACATCGAGGGGATACGAAATTGTCTGCCCGGGCATCGCGAAGGCGAGCTTGACTTCGCCGCTACGTCCGAAGGCGCTCGCCGATGGCTCCGCCAAAGGAACGACGACGCGCGTGAGATACGTGCCGATCGGTTTCTGCGTGGTGTAGTTGGCGGCCTGAAGGAATTGAAACGCACCGATCGCGGCGATCGCGCCGACCGCGACCCAGACGATCTTGGCGGTGTGGCGTTTTCGAACTGGAAGCTCGTCGGGGAGCTCGAGCTCTTCGCCCGTCGGATGACGGCGCTCCCTCCCGCCCTCAAGCTCCAACAGCAGTCTTCTTAATAGATGTAGACAGGGGTGCCGACCGCGACCATGGGATAGAGCTTCTCGATGTCCTCGTTGCGCAGACGCACGCAGCCGTGACTCACCGAATGACCGATGGACTCAGGCTCATCGGTCCCATGAATCCCATATCCGTCGCCGAGATCCAGGCGACGGGTTCCAAGCACACCCATGTAGCGTCGCGCCGAAGTTCCATAGGGCGGGACGACGATGTTTCCGCCGGCAACGATCTCATGGCCTTCCTTTCCTTCGCCTAGAGAAACCGTCTGGCCGTTGTTGTAGCGCTTGACTACTTCGCCATTTTGCGTCGTGATGACGCCATCGCTCGTTCGAATGGCACCGCCCGGGTTAAGGTGCACGATACCGAGACCTTTTTTCGAGGCCTGCTCGACGTAGTGCCAATCTGGTGGAACCCACGCGGGATTTTCGTCCTTGGCTTTCACGGTCAGCCGCCCGCGCGGAGTCTCGAACCGCCACTGGCCAGCCGATCCCCCGACTAGCTCTTTGCCGCTGCCCGTCGCGACCGGCGCCTCGAACAACACTTCCTTACCCTGTTTGTACCACAGTCTGTGGTCCGCCATGCTCACGACGATGTAAGGCTCGTTGGCTGCTTCCGCCGGCGATTCGTTGAGCAGCGACTTGAGGCTGTCGCCCGTCATTCCAAGCTTCGCCTTGACCTGGTTCAGAACGTCGAGGTTGTCGCTGTACACCATCCTGTTGACGTCGCGCTGGTACCGGAGCTCGGCCGTTCTGGTCAGCAGCATGACGCTCAGTATCGCCACGGCAATGAAGCCGAGTATGAGCATCCAGACTGTCTTGCCACCGTACGAAAAAATTCTGGTCAGAGCCATCACGCTACCCCTGAAAATTCAGCGCTCGAGTGAAAGACGCGCCGATTCAATAAAAGTATACCTTCATGCCCGGACTAAGGTTCGGCATGATTGCCTTCATATCGTCGAGACTTATCCGAAGCGAACCAGGTGGGACGCCGGTCGTATCGGATGAGAGCTCAGGCGACGACGATGAAAGAATGAAAGCGCCGCCGTCCAGAGTGATTCTCGTGTCGGAAAGATCGGCGATCGTGCGCTCTCCTTTTGGAATTGCCGCTGGAGGAGTCGCTGACGACTCTGAGGCGGCGACCTCCGGGCCGAACTGCACCGGCATCTCGCGCAGCAGTGCGCCTTCGCGCGTGAGGTACATGCGTGAGCTGTCGATGGACACGTTGAGATGTAGTCGCTTGTCGAACTTGGCCTGCCGCTTCGCCAGCTCGATCGCGATTTGCAGCTTGTTCTTCTCCGCCTGGACGATTGCGTCTGTGCGCTCACGTTCGGCGTCGGTCATGTGAGACTGCAGCATCGCGACATCGTGATTGTACTTCACTCGCTTTACCAGCAGCCATGCGTCCAGCGCGACCATTGCGCCGAGACCGAGCCCGAGCACGAAAACAAATCCGGGATACGCGCGTCGGAAATCGCGCCAGCCTCCGCGACGCCGATCGCCTTCGGCTGATCGCTCGGGGCGACGCCGCGTTTCGGGACCAGGTTCCTTGGGTCTGAAAATCTCCATTAGCTCGTTCGTGCCCCGCGAGTCAGGGTGGAATTACATTTACCTATAATGGCTACCACACAGCGCGCGCGGCCAGTCGCGCTCATCGTACTCGATGGCTGGGGCTACCGCCCCGAAACTGAAGGCAACGCAATCGCGCTCGCGAGCACGCCGACGTGGGATGCTCTTTGGAAGCGCGGATCGCGGACT
>DASQPS010000112.1:0-11655 GCA_035643845.1 Gemmatimonadaceae bacterium
CGATCGTCTGCGGAGCGTCCACTTCGTTGTCACTCAGAGTGAACCTGTTTGTCCAGGAGAACCCCGCAATCTTGATCGGAGTGTCAAAGCCTGAGGTAGTCTGCCGCTCGTTCCGATTGAGCTTGGTACTGTCCGGAAGCCCGCGCGAGTTATTGAAATACCGATAGGTGAATTCTCCCACCTGATCGCTCTTTAGGCGCTGATTGGTTACGAATGTGAACGATGGAGTCCAGTCGAGCCAGCTTGTCGGCGCAAGCGTAGGTGAGCTGATGCTGAAATTCGGAAAGTTCTGTTCGACTTCCGCGCGACCCGGATACTGAGTTCGCGTTCCACCCAGATTTAGCGAAGCTGGTCCGAGTTTGGTCTGGTAGTTGGCCTGTGACTGGATACTCGCGAGGACGGAGGATGGATTGAAGTTGGTCGTCCGCTGAACGAAGGTGTTGGTGACGTAGTTGATGTTGGCGTTGAGACTCGTCTCGTTCGAGAAATTCTGGCTGTGGTACCAGCTGACTCCGGTGTTGGACGACCCGTCTCGCTGAGCCTGGTGCGAGACCGCCACTCGCCCACTCATGAATCGATCGAGCCAACGGTAGTTCAATTCCCCGTTGGTGCGGACATATCCCGGGTCACCGTCGGTAGCCCGCGCTCCACTTCGCCAGTCGAGCGCAAACTCCGCGTCCATGTAATCGTTGATCGCGAAGTAGTAGCCGAGATTGTCCACGTGACGACGATATGTTGGGCTATTTCTGAATAGCTCGCTTAGCCCGAAGCGCGGCGTGAGAATGCCGCTGCGCCGCCCCGATCGGATGTCCTGAAAGATGAACGGCAGCCACATCACCGGCACTTCGCCGATGTACAGGATCGCCGGCCGCGCGACCATGATGTTTTTGGTGACCATCTTGATCTCGTTCGCCCGGAAATGATAATCGGGCACAGAGTCGTCGCAGCTCGTAATCGTCCCACCTTGCACGTAGTAGGTGATCTCGTGAGCGTGCACGGTGTCGTTGACGAATGTGCTGTTTGCGCCGTGTACGAACCAATTCTCTCCCGTCTGCGCGATCGAGGTGCTGATTTGCGTTACCGTGCCGCGGTGCGCCTCGATGTCGTATGTCATCTTTCCCTGCGCGATGACATCGGCGGCGTTCTGGCTTGGGTCTCGAAGTATGACGGTATCGCCGCGCGCTACAACGATCTTCGTCGAATCGCTATACGTGATCGTGTCACCGACAAGAATGGTCTGATCTCGATTAACACCCGCCTTGCTGCCCACCAGGTTGAGCGTGTGCGTCTGCGCGTTGAAAACGACTCGATCGCCTTGATAACGCGTCGAAGTGTAACCCGGGCGGTCCATTAGCGATTTCATCACCGAATCGATTTCATTCCATTTGATCAGCTGCGTGGAATCTTTTGCCGTAGTGTCGCGGACGGTGGTGTCCTGGCGCGGTCGAGTGGCCGTGCTGCCGCTCGGCACACGACGGACTTGAGCGAGCAGCGGTCCAGAGAACGCGAACGCGAGCGCGCCAACGAGCAACAGCGCACGCGAGCTCGTCATGCTGGCGCGCTCGCGTTGCGTTCCGCAGCGCGCTCCTCGGCCTCGCGTCGCGCGTGACGCTGGCTTCGCTTCCGGTACGCGAAGTACGCCACGAATACGCTCAGCTCGTAGAGGATGTACAGCGGAATGGCCAGCGCAAACAGCGAGTACGGATCGGCGCCAGGAGTTATGAAGGCTGCGGCCGTAAGGCAGATGACGACGGCGTGCCTCCGGTACTTGGAGAGAAATTGAGGCGTGACGATTCCGAGGGCCGTGAGCGCAAGAATGGCTATAGGTACTTCGAAGATGAGCCCGAACGCGAGGCACATGCTGATCGCGAAATCGAAGTACTCCGTCGCTGAGATCAAGGGCGTCAGCGCCGTCGACTCGATACTCATGAGGAATCTGAGGGTGAGCGGCAGCACGACGAAGTAGCTGAGCGAGACGCCGGCGAGGAAAAGAACCACCATTGCGGCAAGCACCGGAATCACGACGCGCTTCTCGTGAGCATAGAGCGCCGGCGCGAGAAAGGCCCAGATCTGTCCAGCGATAATCGGCGACGCGAGGATCAGTCCCAGAACCAGCGATGCATTCAGCAGGATGTGAAAGGACGTCCCGGGATGTGTGTAGATCAGCTTCTGACCGTGAAGCAGCGGCAGGATCGGCCGCTCGAGCAGCCGGATGATGTCCATCCTCGACAACAGCGCAAAGCCGACGATGATGCCGATGACGGCAGCGCCCGCCATCCAGAAGAGTCGCTTACGCAGCTCCTCGAGATGGTCGAGAAACGGCATCTCGTAACCGGGAGCTTCGCTCATACTGCTACCTCGTACTACCGGATCGACTGAAGACGCTCGTCGGCGAGTGCAGCCTCGTCAGAGCGCGGAAAGCGCTTGATGATGTCCTGGTACATTTTCTTCGCTTCAGCCGTCTTCTTCGTCGACTGGAGCCGTAACGCGCGCTTGTACATCGCAGTCGGAACGCGCGGCGACTTTGGATATTTCGCGATCAGGGACGCGTACTCGTCGTCCGCGGCATCGGGATTTCTTTCCGCCGCGTACGCCTGTGCGGTATAGAACATCGCTTCGGGCACGTATTCCGAGCGCGGATATCTCGTGATCAAATCCTTGAATGCGCTACGCGCGGCGACGTTTCCGCCCTTGAGCAGCTGGTCGCGTCCCGCCTGGAGAAGCTGGAGCGGTCCTGGCCCGCTATTGTCAGCAGCCCCAGCACCCGCGCTCGCGCTGTCGGCCGGAGCTGCCTGATCTACGGGTTGACGTGTCTTGTCTTCGAGAGCCGCCCGCATGTCACGGAGTGTTTGCTCGCGCTGTCCGCTCAGATCCTGGAGCTGCGAGATGTCTTCCTTCATTGCGGTCATCTCGCCCTCGGACGCGGTGCGCATCGCCGCCACCCGCTTGCTCAACGCGGAAATGGAATCGTTCAGCGCCCTCAGACTCCGGCTCATTTCGATGAGCTCGCTGCGCTGCACTGAATCCGCGGCGCTCGAGCTAACGCGCGTGCCTGCGACGTCCTGCTGCAGCTTATCGATGTCCTGCTTGGTCGCGAAAAAGCAACCGCTCGAAAAGAGCGCGACGACGGACAGGAGAATGGGATGTGCTCTCGTCATTGCGAATATGTTCCCACTTCGGGGTTGGCGAGTATCGGCGACCACGCCGCCAAACGCGCTCCCTTGTTGTGCGTGAGCTGCCGCGCGCGGCCGCTCTCGGTGTCGAGAATCCAAAGTTCCTTCGAGCCGCCTCGCGATGAAGTGAACACGATGTGCCGTCCGTCAGGAGCCCAGGACGGGTCCTCGTTTTCACCTTCGCTCGTGAGCTGCTTCGGAATCCGATCTCGCAAATCGATCATCCAGATCTGGAAATTCCCGTTTTGCTGCTCGTAAGCGACCGCTCTGCCATCGGGCGACCAGTCCGGGCTCGCCCGATAACTGCGCACTCCCGGTTGATACGGAGTGAGCAGCTGAACGTTCGAGCCGTCGGCATCCATAATATACACCTGGGGCTGGCCAGTCTTGCCCGAGATGAACGCTATCTGACGCCCGTCTGGGCTGTACGACGGAGACGTGTTGTCGGTGCCCCGTCCAGCTGTGATTTTATGCGGCGCACTCGAGTCGAGATTCGCGAGCACGAGATCGGTTCCGTTGCCTGTTCCCTGCGCGTACAGGATCGCGTTTCCGCCCGGCTGATAGACCGGCGTAATGTTGAGCCCCGCGCGGATCTGACTGATTCTCCGCGTGCGCCCCGTACGAACGTCGAGCTCTTCCACCTGCGTGCCCGAGTTTCCGAGCGCGGTGTAGACCACCGACTCTCCAGTGGGCGACCACGCCGGCGAAAGAGCACCGCGTCCAGTCGTAATCGTTCTCGTCTCGGCGCCGTCGCTGTCGACGATGTGCAGAGTGCCGTCGTTCACATAAGCGATGCGCGTCTGCGCGATGCCGCGTTTGCCGAACACCCACTGCTCGATCTGATCGGACACACCGTGCAGCGCGAAACGCCAATCACGGTCCCGCCTGTCGAACAGAAAATGATCCGATTGCAGCAGCTCTCCACGGGACACGTCGTAAGCGGCGACGTGCAGACCCGTCGTGGTCGGCGTCATCCGTATGAGCAGTGCAGCGCCGAACTTCGCGACGAGAGCAAAATTGATCTTCTTCCCTGCCGGCGGCTCGAGGCCGTTAACAGTTGCCTCGTCCAGAGCGATGACGTTCATGCGATCGCTGTAGTCGAGATCCCGCTGGACTATCGTCCGCAGCGAATCGTCGTCGTAGTCGTCGTGCACGGGAAGCACGATCACGCCGGGCTTGGTGCCCGGGGCGTAATTCAATCCTAGTCTGACGCCGGGTACGGACGCAGTGTCCTGCGCCGCTGCGACAGCAGGAAGCGCAATCGCACAAGCAACAATGGCTGCCAGAGTCGACTGCGCTATCGATCTCATTTCAGGAATTCGGGATCGAAGCTGAATACGACAGGCAGCACGTCATCGGGGAAACCTTCCGGCAGTGGCCCAAACCCGCGCGCGCTCGAGGCCGCCTCGACGGCGCCCTCGGCTTCGAGATCGAATGGAGTGTTGCCCGACCGCCTGATGAACGTGAGATCTGACACTGAGCCATCTCGATGGATCAGAAACCTGACTTCCGCCTTGAGACGTGCGTCGCGATTTCTTGGGTTGAAGTTGAGTGCAATCTGTCGAACGATGTTGTTGAGATACCCTGGGAACGGGAACTCGATCCCGTCACTGCGAACTGTCGCGACATCTGTCCCCTTACCGCCGACGGGCCCTCCGCCCGCCTTCGGTGCCTCGCTCTTCGTCTTTGCTACCGTTTTCTCCGCCGCTGCTCCCTGTTTCGCGGCGTTCGCCTTCGGCGTCTTCGCCGCGCTCGTAGTCCGATCGACAGGTTTTGCCACGCTCGGCGTCGCGCGCACGGGCGTCTTTTGCGCGGGCTTCGCCGTTGGAAGTGGCATCTCTTTCACGGATGACGGCGATGTGCTCGGCTGCGTAACAGCAGGCGCCGCTTTGGGTTGGGCTGAGGTCACCTCGCCGATGGCACGCTCGCCTGCCGGAGCAGCGACGATTTCGACTCGGTACATCGGCGGCAACGCTACCGGCTTCCTCTCCCTGAGGGTGTTGAAGAGTAGCGTCGCTACAGCCGCGTGAAGGATCGCCGAGAGGGTGAATGGTGCAATGTGTCGCGATCCACCAGCTCGCCCAGCCACCGTCTATCTCCTATCAGGCGGCTCGGCGACGAGTCCTATGTCGCCGACACCGCTCGCCCGCATTATCGCCAGAACCTGGACGACTGAGCCGTACGGGACTCGGTCGTCGGCGCGGAGATACACCCCGCCGCTTCCTCGTCGATTCGCGAGTGCCTTGAAGCTCGACGAGAATTGCGAGAGCGTGAGACGCGCTTCATCGACGAAAATCGTGCCGGTTCGATCGATGGTCACTGTGAGTCCACTCTTGGACTCGAGTGGTCGAGCCTGCGCCTTCGGCAGCGAGATGTCAACGCCGCCCTGCATCATCGGCGCTGTGATCATGAAGATGATCATGAGAAGCATCATCACGTCGATGAGACTCACCACGTTTATCTCGGCGTTCAGGACGAGTCTGTCGCGCCCACGACCGCGGCGCGCCATCAGCTATCGTCCACGCGAGCGAGAGGCGCCATCAGATCCTTCCTTCTCTCACCAATAGTGCGATCAGCTCGGACCCAAAACTCTCGAGCTGCCCTTCGATCTTGTTGAGCCGCGACGCGAAAATGTTGTACGCGAACACCGCCGGAATTGCGACGCTCAAAGCGGCAGCTGTAGCGATGAGCGCCTCGGCCACCCCTGGCGCGACAGCGCCGATGTTGCCGGATCCTTTCGAGGCTATTCCCACGAAGGCGTCAATCACGCCGAGCACGGTACCAAGCAATCCGATGAGCGGACTGACGGATCCAATGGTTGCGAGCGATGGCACCCAGCGACTGAGTCTGTCGCGCTCGGATGTCGTCTCGGCGTCGAGCACGAGTCGCAGCGCTTCCACCTGCGATCCGCTGAATCGCGCGGCACGTTCGGCCGTTCCGGAGAGCGCCGGCGTCGTTTCTTCGATGAAGCGCATCGCCCGCTCCATGATCGTCGCTGGCGGACCGCTTGTGCTTCGCGCCATCTGCGCCGCGCGCTCGACGCTGTGCGCGCCTGCGAATTCGTCGGCGAATGAAAACGTAATTCTGGCCGCTCGCTTCAGCTCGTACCACTTCGCGAAGATGATCCCCCAGCTGATGAGCGAGAGGACGACGAGTATCGCCAGGATGATCTTGGTCGCGCCCGTTGAGCTCGTGACGAGCTGCATCGGCGAGCTGGGTACGGCCTGCCCCACCTGCATGAACAGGACTTCCGTCAAACCGTCACTCCGTTCACGCGCTGCTCGAACCATTCGAAGCTCTTCGCGAGCCCCTCGGCGAGTGTGACCTCTGGGGACCACCCGAGCACGTCACGCGCTTTGTCAGCGTTGACGAATGATTCCTGCTGCTCGCCCGGGCGATGCGGTGCGAACTCGATTTTCGCCTTCGTTCCCGCAGCATCTTGCAACAGCCGCGCAACCTCGAGTACGCTGGTACCCTGCCCCGTACCGATGTTGAAGGCGCGCGCGTCGAGTTTTCCTTTCTCGGGCAGAGACTTGGTTGCCGCGAGATACACAGCGCGCGCGACGTCGCCGACATACACGTAATCGCGCGTCTGCTTTCCGTCGCCGAAAATCGTGAGCGGCTTGTTCTCGAGAATGCGCCCGCAGAAAATGGCGACGACTCCCGCTTCGCCGTGCGGATCCTGCCGCGGTCCATAGACGTTTCCAAACCGAACTGCGGCGGCGTCCATGCCGTGCACCCGCCCGTAATAGGCGAGGTAGTACTCGACACTGAGCTTCGAGATCGCGTACGGGGATTCCGGATCTTTTGGATACGTCTCGAAATTTGGTGGAGTTGTGAAGTCACCGTAGAGCGCTCCGCCCGTCGATGTGAAGACGACCCGAGTATTTGCCCGCGCGGCTCTCAGTGATTCCATGAGGTTCAGAGTGCCGAGGATGTTCGTAGTCGCGTCGAAGATCGGATCAGCGACACTTTTTCGAACATCGATCTGCGCCGCGAGATGCGCGACGACGTCAAACCTCTGCTCGCTGAGCATGCGCTGGAATTCCGGCGATGTCACGCTGACTTCGCGGAGGCGAGCGCCGGCTGGAACGTTTTCGCGTTTCCCGGATGAAAGATCGTCGACGATCGTGACGCCCCATCGGTGGGAGAGGAAAGCATCTGACACGTGCGAGCCGATAAATCCCGCGCCGCCGGTGACGAGTACTTCAGGCATCCAGGCCCGTCCGATCGCTCTCCTTCGGAGATTCCGCCCGATCGCGCTCGCCGAGCGCGAACAGATATCTTGCCGCATCCACCACGCCGAGCCCGCGGCCATTTGCGGCGGCAGCTTTGAGCCTGACGCTCGGCTCGTGCAGGAACTTGTTCATCAATGATCTGGAGAAGTGCTCGATCGTCTCGCGCTGCTCGTCGGACACCGGCCCGAGTCGCTTGAGCGCCGCCGCGAGCTCCGCGGTCCGTACGCGCTCCATCTCTTCCCTGAACTCGCGCACGACCGGGACCGCGGCCAGACCAGCAACCCAGTCCCAATATTTTGCGACTTCTTCGGCAATGATCGCTTTGGCGGCAGGAATATCCTCCTCACGCCGCTCCAGATTGGCAGCCGCTGCCGCGCGCAGATCATCGAGGTCGTACAGAAAAACGTTGTCGAGCCTTCCGACGTCGGCTTCAACATCACGTGGCAGCGCGATGTCGAGAATGCACAATGGCCGATCGCCACGCGCGCGAATCGCGTCGCGCACGCGATCTACCGTCACTACTGGAACTGGCGACGACGTCGAGCAGATCAGAACATCCACGTCGCGCAGGGATTGCCAGCTCTGCTCGTAGTGCATTGCGGTCGCGCCGTGATGTTCCGCCAATGATTCCGCGCGAGCGTGGGTTCGGTTGGCGACGATCGCGACCTTGACTCCTTCGTTGAGAAGGCACTCGAGCGCGAGCTCAGCGACGTCGCCGGCGCCGAGTATCATCGCTCGGCGCCCGCTGAGTCCGCCAAAAATCTTTTTGGCGAGCTGCACGGCAGCGGAGCTCACCGAAGCGGCGCCACGACCGATTCCGGTTTCCTCCCGCGCTCGAGCCGCGGCGAGCAGCGCGCTCTGGAACATTCGATTGAGGATCGGTCCTGACTCGACCCGACAATGTTCCCACGCATCGCGAACCTGGCCGTGAATCTGTGCTTCGCCGAGAATCATCGAGTCGAGACCGGCGGCGACGCTGAAAAGGTGCGCGGTGACATCTCGATCCCGACGAACGTAGATGAATCGAGAAGCGTCTTCGCCCAGACGTTCGGAGAGAACCTCCGAGATGCGCGAGAGCGGGTCGGAACCGTCCTCCACCGCGTACACCTCAGTGCGATTGCACGTGGAGAGTATGACCCCTTCGGTGATGAGCGCCCGCTTGCGCAGCCTCGCGAGCTCACGGACGGCATCCTGAGGACGGAAGTTGAGCTTTTCGCGCACCTCGATCGGCGCGGTGCTGTGGCTTACGCCGGCAACCATCAACGCCACGATTCAATCCGCTCCGAAAATGATCCGTCTTCGACGGATGTACAAAAGTCGTCGGCAATAAGTTTGGGCGCTGCGTCGCGCCAGCGCTCATCCCCGCGCTCGATGAGCCGCGATCTCAGTCCGCGAAGCGCCGAGATTGCGCGCTCATATCTTCCGTCGAATCGCGCCGCGATTGCATCGCGAATTCTGGCGGCCGCACCGGGAACCCCTCCCGCGGAAACGGCGATGGTGACGTCGCCGGATCGGTGCAGTGCCATCGTATGGAAATTTCCCTCATCGGGAAAGTCGGCGATGTTCACGAGCTTGCCGAGGGAATGAGCGTCGACGGCGATGCTCGCGTTGACCTCGCGGGAATCAGTCGCCGCGATGACGAGCTGTGCATGTTGGAGCTGCTCTCGCGAGTAGGTTCCGCGGGTTACTGCGATCCTGCCATCGCGCATTGCGTCGTCGAGGTCTGCCGAGATTTCCGGCGCAACCACTCTTACCTGCGCGCCGGCGTCCGCAAGAGCCAGTGCTTTGCGCGCGCCCACCGCGCCTCCGCCAATGACGACAGCGGTCACTCGCTCGCCATGCAGCGCAATCGGAAAATCGCTCACAGAAACTGTCCGCGATTGAGTGCCGCCATCCGGAACACGATGTAGAGCGCCATCACACTCGCAAATGTCACCGCGGACATGATTGCGGCGCGCCGCGCCTGCCATCCACGCAAAATCCGTCCGAGCGCGAGCGCGCTCACTCCAGCCCACGCGCCAAGACCCCAGATGATTTGCGGAACGACAAGGGCTTTGTAGGCGAACGAGTACGCCGCCGCCAGCGCCACCCCGAGCGTGAGGCCGAGGAAGCCGGCGATTGCAGCCAAATGGTTGACGCGATCGAGTGTGTCGAGGGGCGGAAAGGATCTGAAGATCGCTCCGAAGTGCGCCGACTTGAGCTCGTGCCTGGCGACGAGATACATGGTCCCAGCCGCCGCGGCGGTGGCGTAGGCGGCGATTCCAACAAAGCTCAGGACGATATGCATCGTCAGCCATACCGCGCGGGTCCCCTGAGGCTCAAGAAACGGGTGCATGCCGGTAAGCGCGCCCGCTGACGTGACTAGCGCAGCCAAGGGTGTGGCGACAAGGGTGAGGCTAACCTCTCGAGCCAATGCCTCGACGATTAGAAGGACCAGCGCGAGTACGAGCCCCGCGAAAGACAGTCCGGGGCCGAGGCCGGTGAGCGAGGCTGCGCCAGTTTCACGGGTCAGCCCCACCAAAGCGCTGGAGTGCGCCGCTACGCCGAGGAAGAGAACGGCCATCACGCCAGCAACAGGCGCCTTTACGCGGCGGGCAAAAGGCAGCGCCGCGATCGCGGCAGCCGCTAGATAGAGGGTGACGGCAACAAAGTGGGCGATCGCAATCATCGATCGCCTAATTTAATTGCCCGTTACTGCTTTAGGGCATCGCTTCGGTTAGAAGCGCGGCCGTTGAGCGGCCTGTGCCGCTACTGGGCCTTGCCGGTGAGCCGGACCAGCATCCCATCGCGGATCGTCGGCTGCATCTGCCGCGTGATGATGACGGTCGCCGCGTACGGGGTGACGCGCACTACCTGTCCGACTCCGGCAATTACCGGAGGCGCAGGCCCGTCGTCGCCCGTTCCTGTCGTGTTGTCGATGAATGAGATCTCGTCTCCAACCCTGACGCCGTTCTTGGAGTTCGCCGAAATCAGTACATAGTGTCCGATCGAGGGCAGGATTGGCTCCTCGTGAACCCAGATGACTTCGCCGCGAGTTCCGTTCACGACGGGCGACAGCGTGCCAGTCGGATAGCTAAGGTCGGGTGCTGCCATCACACTCTGGCCAAGGTCGATCTCGCCAAGCTGGCGAACGATTCGCGCGAGCACCCGATGGCCTGGTTCGATCGCCTCGACTCGGAAGATTCCCGTCGGGATGACGACCTGCCCATTGTCGCCGAGGTCCGGGCCGAGGACATATGACATGTAGGTATCGCCGAGGCGCCCGACCGCTCGTTTGGGGAGCTCGACAAAGAGCGCATCATTCAATTGGAATCTCGACTGAATGAGGCTCGTCTTGATCCCGGGACGGTCGGCACTCGAAACAAGGCTGCCCGGACCCCTTAGGCCACCGTCGCGATCTGCGTACGGCGCCGCCTGGATTTCACCAGGCCGAACAGCGCCAGGGCGCGCGCGTCCGACGACATCGTTCGACACGCTGGCCGCCGCAGCAGCGCGGCTCATCGGAGAGGCAAACACCGTAAGATCAGACCGGCCGTCGACGGGCCTCTGTTGGGACGTCGTCTGCGCAAACGTGGTCGCTGGACGCTCGGAAACGTGTGACACTACTTCGCCGGCGCTGTCGGCCTTCTCCAGTGCCACGGCCTTGACCTCATTGCCGGAGATGCGGATCACTTCGCCAGGATAAATCCAGTGCGGGTTCTTTACGACGTCGGTGTTCCGGCGGAAGATTTCTGGCCATCTGAACGGATCCTTCAGGTAGAAATTGGCCAGGTCCCAGAGCGTGTCGCCCTTTTTGACCACGTGCTTCACTTCCTTGGTGGTATCGGAGACGACGAGCTGATTGGTGGTGTCGGTGCGGACGACCGTGTCGGTCGAAGGAGTGACCTGAGCGCCGACGTTACTGGCCGCAAGGATGAATACCGCCGCACCGAATATAGGGGTGTACACGCCTGCTCTCGTTGCGCTTCTTGCCGCCACCTTGAGAAATTGACCGATCACTCGTGCTCCCGGAACTTGTCGGATGTGTAAAACGCCGCGCGTGGCGGGTCAACCATTGGACGGGGGGCGCAGGGCTAAAGTCACAGGCCCTGTAATAATGCCGTAAGGCGGGAATAGTTCGTGCGTTTGTCAGACGCGAACGAAGTTCACCGGCTCCGGGAGGACGCCATGATACGTACCACATCCAGAAGCCTGTTCGCGCTCGCTGGCGTCCTGCTTTTCGCCGCCTGCAACGACAACACTAC
>DASQPS010000113.1:0-5640 GCA_035643845.1 Gemmatimonadaceae bacterium
GCCAGAAATCCGGCATTGAGAAAAGAAGCAGCGTAATTCCGCTGAGCGTGTGATCCGTGACCGTGCCGCGCCGAGCGACTTGGACGAGCGCGACAAAAATTCCAAGCGCGAAACTGCCGACGAGCGCCACACCCATGAGCAGCAGCGTGTTCGGGAGCGCGGTACCCAGGACTTCGAGCACGGTCCGGTCGTGCGAGAACGACCAACCGAGGTCTCCGTGGGCGAGCCGGCCGATGTACCGCACGAATTGCTCGGGCAGCGGGCGGTCGAATCCGTATTGCGCGCGCAATGTCTCGCGAACGCTCTCGCTCACATTCGGATTGTCCATCACCGCGCTGAAAGGGTCGCCGGGCGCGAGATGGATGAGCGCGAACGTGATCGCCGCGACGAATGCGACGATTACCGCCGCTTGAGCGAGCCGTCGCGAGAAGTAGCGGAGCACCCGCTAGGGCTTTTTCGGTGCCGCGGGCGCGGGCGCGGCGGCCGGAGCGATTGTCTCGACCGGAGCGTTGTCCCGGGGAATCCGCTTGTTCGGCGGGATAGACCAATCCGCGATGTGTGCCCACCACGCGTCGGATCGAAGGGGCGCCAGCTCCAGTCTGGAGTTGTAACCGAGGGCAGGGCGCGACTCCGCCAACCAGATCGCGGGCGCATCACCTATGATCGTTTCGTATGCCTTCGTGAAGTACGCCTTCCGCGTGCCCGGATCGAACGACGCGAGAGCGCTGTCGAGATAGGCGTCGAAAACGGGACTCTCGTATGAGCCGTAATTGTTGCCGTTGGCAGCGCGAGAACCTGCGGTTCCCCACGATCCGCGGGCTGAGCCCGGACTTGGCTGCGGGCTCCAGGAATGCATCACGGCGTCGAACTTACGTTGATGCTCCCGTCCGATGAACACGGGGAACTCTATCTGCTCGAGATTCACTTTCGCGCCCACCTGCCGGAGCTGTTCCTGGATGATCGTCGCCATTTGCACGCGGACCTTGCTCGTTGAGGGCGCGGTGAGGGTGAACTCGAGCTGATGACCGTTGCGCTCGCGGATGCCGTCGCCGTTCGTATCCTTCCACCCAAGAGAATCGAGGAGTTGCTTCGCCCGCGCGGGATCGAACGGAATCTGCTGAAGATTCGGATCGGTGGTCGGATAGCTGCGCACTGTCGGCCCCAGCGCAGGAACCCCCAACGAATCGAATGCACTTCGGACGATTGATTTTCGGTCGACCGCCATTGTCAGCGCCCTTCTCAGATTTCGATCGCCGAAAAGAGGGTGCGGACGCGCATGGTTGGCTGGGTCACGGAGATTGAAAAGTGCGAAGAAATATCCGAGCCCCTGGTAAGTCCGGACGCGCAGGTCCGGATGCCTGGCGACCTCTGGAAGGTTCTCGGGGCGCAGGTTCTCGAAAACGTCCGCTTCGCCGCTCAAGAAGCGAGTGAACGTGGTATTGAAGTCCGGCGCGATGCTCCAGATGACGCGACTCAGTTTTGGAGCGCCGCGATAGTTCGCCGTGTCGGCGACGATCTCAACAGACGTGCGCGGCGTCCACCGCACGAATCGAAAACGTCCAGATCCAATTGGATGCTTGGCCGCATCCGATGCTCGCCACGCTGACGGAGCGATTCCTTTCCAGATGTGCTCAGGCATTATCAGCATCTGGTAAGTAGCATCGTAGAATTCCTGCGGCGTACGCTGGTGAAACCAGAAAACCGCCGTCGCGGAATCGGGGACAGTGACCGAGTCGATGTTAGTGATCACGGACGCGACCTGCGAGCCGAGGGTGGAGTCGCGTGCGCTCTGAAATGTGAATCTGACGTCGCTCGAGCGAACCGGCTGACCGTCGTGCCATTTGGCGCGCTGATCGATGTGAAAGGCGATGCTCAGCGAGTCGCGACTCCATGTCCACCGATCGGCGAGGTGCGGGTTAAACCCGAGGTCGTTCAAGATGTTGAGCGAGTCACCGATGTCCGCCAGCCGGTCATAGATCAGGTCCGTGATCTCGCTTGCCTGGATGCTGGAGGCGAGCAGCGGAATGAGCACGTCGGGATCTCCGCCAGTCGCGATCACGAGCGTCCCGCCAGAATTCCCGGTTGAAGTCGATTCGGATCCCGCACACGCGATCAGTGCGAGAACGCAAAGGAGCCGAACGTGCTTCATCGCCGCCATGTCCATTCCTCATCGAGAAAGCGCGGAACGAGCGCAATTGCGTCCGCGCGGATTTCGTCTTCACTCAATTCAACCGCATCACTGTCCTCGAGCGACCGCACAGCGTCGAACATCGCGCTGGCGACTTCCTCCCTGCCGGGTGCGCGACCCAACAGACTCCTGAGGGTTGCCGGCCGAGCGATCGTCGCCTGCGTCCCGCCGGCGCTCGCCATCGCGAACGAAGGAAGCGATGACTGATCATCATCGACGAGGATGGAGCCGTGCTGCAACAAGGCGCGCTCGTCCCGCCACTGCGCGCTTCCCACGAGCTTGCTTCCGGCGGCCACCAGCTCTCCGTCAGTCGGCGTCTCGAAGCACGGTCGAATGCTCGGCGCCGGGGCATGATCGGAGTTTGCAGCCAGCCCCGCGACTACACCGAGGCGAGCGAGTCCGTCGAGCAGGATTCGATTGATTTGCGAATAGGTTTCGCGGAGCGGCGCGGCGTCAGTCAAAGGAGCCGTGACACTATAGGTCACCTCGCGGTGATGGAGAATTGCGCGTCCTCCCGTCGGTCTTCGGACGACATCCACGCGGGCCGCGCGGATTTTCTCCGCGTCGTAGCATCCCGCCGCCGGCTGATTGCGTCCAAAAGAGAGTGTCGGACGTTCCCAGGAATAAATGGTAAATACCGTCTCGAGCGTCCTCGCCGCGCGCGAATGCAACGCGATATCGCGTGCCATGTTTTCCGCGCCCGAGCGCGGCGGCGCAATGAGAAGACGCCAGCGGCTCAAACTTCGCCGAGGGTGCATAGGGTGTTAAATTGTCACTCCTATGAGTACTACAATCAAGCAGGTGGGAGAGGCAATTCCGCCTGCTGAATCCTTCGTTCCAAGACATGTAGGACCCGATGAGCGCGACGTCGCCGAGATGCTGAAGGTGGTTGGCTTCGCATCGCTCGACGCGCTGATGGACGCCACGATTCCGGCGAAGATCCGTTTTCGCGGTGAGATGGATCTCGCCAACGGAATGACCGAAGCGGAAGTCCTCGCTTATTTCAGAGCGCTCGCCTCGCAGAACCAGGTATTCCGGTCCTTCATCGGCATGGGCTACTCCGATTGCGTGACGCCGCCCGTCATTCAGCGAAACATCATCGAGAATCCAGGCTGGTACACGGCCTACACACCTTACCAGGCCGAGATCGCGCAAGGCAGGCTCGAAGCGCTGCTGACTTTTCAGACCATGGTTAGCGATCTCACCGGACTAGAGATCGCCAACGCTTCACTGCTCGACGAGGCGACAGCAGCGGCTGAAGCGATGACGATGAGCTACGGCCTCAAGGGCAAACCGGGTAAGGAAGTCTTTCTTGTCGCGTCCGAGTGCCATCCGCAGACGATCGACGTGGTGAAGACGAGAGCAGCGGTTCGCGGAATAACCGTGCGCGTCTCGAGCTACGAGGATTTCGAGATCGGACCTGACGTGTTCGGCGCGCTCATCCAGTATCCGACGACTGACGGGGCAGTGATCGACTACACGAAGCTATGCGAGGACCTCCACGCCGCCGACGCGCTGGTGACGGTCGCCGCTGATCTTTTGGGCCTCGTCCTTCTTACGCCGCCTGGCGAGTGGGGCGGTGACATCGTCGTCGGCAATACGCAACGTTTCGGAGTTCCACTCGGCTACGGTGGGCCGCACGCCGCTTACTTCGCGACCCGCGATGAGTTCAAGAGACACATTCCTGGGCGGATTATCGGCGTTTCGCGCGACGCAGATGGCATGCCCGCGCTACGGATGGCGCTGCAAACGCGCGAACAGCACATTCGCCGCGAGAAGGCGACTAGCAACGTCTGCACGTCGCAAGTCCTTCTTGCAGTCGTCGCCAGCATGTACGCGGTTTATCATGGACCGCAGGGACTCACGCGCATCGCTCGTCGCGTCCACGGTTTCACGACCGCGCTCGCGGAAGGACTCCGGCGCCTCGGCTATACAATCGCCCACGACGACTATTTCGACACCATTCGCGTTGTCCTCGGCAAGCGAAGCCAACAGCCCATCCTCGATGAAGCGCGGAGCCGCCGAATAAATCTTCGCGCTATGGAAGACCGGAGCATCGTCATCGCTCTCGACGAGACAGTTACCGAAGGCGACGTGGCGAATCTTTTCGCGTCTTTCAATGGTGGAACCGATCCGGATTTCACCGTCGATGATCTCGCCTCCGGCGTCGATTTCCGTTACGACGAACGGTTCAACCGCACTACGCCATTCCTGACGCATCCCGTCTTCAACAAGCACCACGCCGAGACGGAGATGCTGCGCTACATGAACAAGCTTCAGTCGCGCGATCTGTCGCTCGTACATTCGATGATTCCACTCGGCTCCTGCACCATGAAGCTGAACGCGACGGCGGAGATGATGCCCATCACCTGGCCGGGATTCTCCAAGATCCACCCGTTCGCGCCGCTCGATCAGGCGGACGGATACCAGCGGCTATTCGACGAGCTCGAGCGCGAGCTTGCGGAGATCACCGGCTTTGCAGCGGTTTCGCTGCAGCCGAACGCAGGATCGCAAGGCGAATTCGCCGGATTGCTCGTCATTCGAGCCTACCACGCGTCACGCAACGACTCGGCTCGTACCGTCTGCCTCATTCCGCAATCTGCGCACGGCACCAACCCGGCGAGCGCGGTGATGGCCGGCATGAAGGTCATCGTGGTAAAGACGGATGCCCGCGGAAACATCGACGTTGCGGATTTGCGGGCGAAGGCAGCGGAGCACTCAAAGGATCTCGGCGCGCTGATGGTGACGTATCCCTCGACGCACGGAGTGTTCGAGGAATCCATCGTCGAGATCTGCGATGTCGTCCACAAAGCAGGCGGGCAGGTCTACATGGACGGCGCGAACATGAACGCGATGGTCGGACTTTGCCGGCCCGCGGACATCGGCGCAGACGTGTGTCATCTCAATCTGCACAAGACCTTCTGCATCCCGCACGGCGGCGGCGGGCCAGGGATGGGCCCGATCGGCGTCGCGAAGCATCTCGTTGAATTTCTCCCTGGCCATCCGGTGGTGCGACTCAATGGTCGCTCCGAAGTCGGAGCGGTAGCGGCGGCACCGTGGGGAAGCGCGAGCATTCTCCCGATCTCACACGCGTACATCAAGCTGATGGGCCGCGAGGGACTGGAATACGCGACGAAGATTGCGATTCTGAACGCCAACTACATCGCCAAGAGGCTCGAGCCGCATTTTCCCATTCTCTACAAGGGCGCGCACGGTACGATCGCGCACGAGTGCATCGTCGACACCAGAGTGGTGAAGCCGACGACGGGCGTCGACGTCGAGGACATTGCCAAGCGGCTGATGGATTACGGCTTTCACGCACCAACGGTCTCGTTCCCCGTGCCGGGAACGCTGATGATCGAGCCGACTGAGAGCGAGCCGAAAGAGGAGCTCGATCGGTTCTGCGATGCGCTCATCTCGATTCGCGAGGAGATTCGGGAGATCGAAACCGG
>DASQPS010000114.1:0-4075 GCA_035643845.1 Gemmatimonadaceae bacterium
AGCACCCAACGGAGTGAGCCATCGGGCCGAACCACCGGGTACTCGACCGGATCAGCGGTCTCGCCTCGTTGTAGCCGCGCCACGAAAGAGAAAAGCCGATCGCGGTCGCTGGCTGGCACCGCGTCGATAAAGGACTGGGAATTCTCGTAAAGACTTTCACAGCTTCTGCCCCACACCTGCTCATAGGCGGGACTGATGTACAGCATTCGATCGAGGGACGCTGTCGCGACGAAGAACACTTCCTGGGTGTTCTCGGCGAGCTGACGGAATCGTTCCTCGCTGTCTCTTATTTTCTGCTCCGCCTTCTTGCGCTCGGTAACGTCTTCCTGCGAAGCGATAAAATGCGTGACGACTCCATTCGCATCGCGAACAGGGGAAATGCTCACAGAATCCCAATAGATCTCGCCGTTCTTGCGTTTGTTCTGAATCTCGCCGCGCCAGGTATCGCCGCGGTGGATGGTCTTCCACATGGAAGCGTATGTCTGCCGCGAATTTTTCCCTGAGCTGAGCATGCGCGGCGTTCGTCCGATCGCCTCATCGGATGTGTAGCCCGTCACCTCTGTAAAACGCCGATTGACGTACTGGATGGTGGCGTGGGTGTCCGTGAAAATCACCGATGCGGGGCTTTGATCAACGGCCATCCTCAATTTTTTTATCAGGTCGTCAGCAGCGATGCGATCGGCCCGGGCGCCGCGTTCGGCGATCTCGCGTTTTACGACCAGCGGCAAGCGGCTGACACCTTGCCATGGGACGAAGTCGGCCGCCCCGGCGCGGACGCACTCGATTGCACGCAGGTCGCCAACCCGGCCCATCACGATGACCGGCGTGTCGTTGCCAAGCTCGCGAAGCGTCGCCAGAACATCAGCGGCGGTCCAGTCGGGGAGGTCGTAATCAGCAACGATTATGTCGTAAACACGCCCTCGGGCGCGTACCAGCAGCTCGTCACGCGTGAACGCCATATCCATCCGGACGTCGTAACCGTCTCGCCGAAGTTCATCGACGATCAAATCCGCCCCGGCGGAGTCAGGCAGGACAGCCAGTACTCTCAGCGCGCGGGATGCGCCGTCCGTATCGAGTCCGTGCGGAGCCGACGTCCCACCAACGAGGTACCGCGTTTTCGTATCGACTGCCGCCGTTTTTGTCGCCACCTGAATTCCAGCTTGAGGAAGGTCCACCGAGGATACGATTCGGAACTGCTCAGCTCCGTAGAGGATTGGCGGATTTTTTGTGGGCAGTCCGCGCCCGCTCTTGTAGGGGAATCGCGAAGTAGTTAGCCAATTTCTCAGGAAAATCCTCACGCCGATCGCGTGATAAATCCGCTCTCGACTCAATCCCGGAATCGTCACCTTGCTGAGCGTCAACGCAGGCGCTTAACGGAGGGCGATTCCCCTGATGGATTCGATCAAATCGGGATTTCTGGGACCGCGGGGAGAAAACTCCGCGCTGCTGGCCGACCTCATTAACACGGCACTGACCGACTACATGCGGTGGCGCCGGCATTATCACCCGGCGGACCCCTCGCCTCTTATAGGTGAACAACCGGCGGTCGGTTCATTTCGAGATGCCGAATCTATCAGAGATAGCTTTGCGCGACTGCTCGATCGCTTACACGGAAGCGTCCCCATTTTCAGCGGACGCTACAACGCGCACATGCTGTCCGAACAGACAATCGCTGCGCAGGCGGCGTACTTCGCCACGATGCTGTACAACCCGAATAACATCTCTTCCGAGGTTGCGCCGGTAACTACCGTGCTCGAGGTCGAGGTTGCCAAACAGCTCGCTGAAATGATCGGCTACGATCCCGAGCTATCCTGGGGCCACCTGACGTCAGGGGGCACCATCGCCAACTTCGAGGCCCTCTGGATTGCGAGGAATGTTCTCTATCATCCGATTGCCGCCGCGGGCGCAGCAAAGGAGCTCGGCGTCGATCTGACAGTATCAATGCCCGATGGATCTCAGCGAAAGCTGCGCGATCTGAATCTCTGGCAGCTCCTCAACCTGCGGCCAACCTGCGCTCTCGACCTCTGGGAAAAACTTTGTGCTTGTGCGCCACGCTTCATGGTAGAGAAAGCTCTCCGGAACAGATCCCTGGCAACGCTCGGCTACCAGAATTACACTCGACAGCTCTCCACAAAGTTCGGCGACCCGCTGCCACCGGGTGTCGTATTGGCTACGGCCACCGGCCATTACTCCTGGGAAAAGATTGTCCGCGCGCTTGGAATCGGCGCGAACCAACTCGTTCTTCTGCCTGTAGATGAAAAGTGTCGCATGGATACGCTTGCGCTCTGGGAGAAGATCGTCGACCTGAGTGCACGGCACGTTCCGATCATGGCGTGCATCTCCGTGTGCGGTTCCACCGAGGAGAGCGCAATCGATCGACTGGACGACATCCTCACTATCCGCGCGATGGCCGAGCGCAAATTGGGCGTCACGTTTCACGTGCACGCAGACGCGTGCTATGGCGGCTATGCCGCGGCGATTACGCGCGGCAGGGATAACGAGAGACTGCGAGCACCGGAAATTCGCGCTGCGCTCGGCACTCATTGGCCGACGCAAGAGTGGGTTAGCGCAGTTTCCGCCCTGGAGAACGCCGACTCCGTGAGCATCGATCCTCACAAGCTCGGCTACACGCCGTACCCTGCCGGTGCTTTCCTTCTTAAAGACCGACGCGCTCGGCAGCTGGTCGCGGTCGACCCACCGTATCTATCAACCGGGAACGGCGAATCTGGCGATGCTGAATTCCTGGGCCGGTTCATCTTCGAGGGCTCGAAGCCGGGGGCGTCCGCCGCGGCGGTATGGCTGAATCATCAGACACTTCCGCTTAACATCACCGCTCACGGGCAGCTCATCGCCTCCACGGTTACCGCGGCGCATCGACTCCACGAATTGCTTGGACAACCTGATCTCGAACCCGTCAGGGTGATACGATTGCCGGCGCCTGACATCAACATCGTCTGCTTCCTCGTCACACATCCAGCACTCACGTCGGTCGAGGAAATCAATGCGCTCAACGAATCGATTTACGCGGAGCTGAGTCCGGCGCGCGGCAAGTGCGCGGAATACATGATCAGCCGAACGCGACTGACTTCCCCCTCTTATGACGGCGTCGTCCAGCCCCTGTTCAATCAACTGGGCGCAGACGCCAAATCGTACTGGGAGACGAAAGGCGAAGAAGGAATCGTCGTTTTGCGGGCAACGGTCATGAACCCCTTTGCCGATGCGACGCGGCCCGATTATATAGCCGGATTGGCGGCCGCAATTCGTGCGTCGGCCGTTCGCTGCCTGACAAGCATTTCTTCAGATCTTCACGCATCACTTGCGGGGTCTTGAGCGCGGCGGCAAATACGGGATTGGGACGAACGGGAGTAAGATGGTTTCGAGATCAGCGACCGCCCCTGAGCGGCGGCTAGAGACCGAGAGATTCTCAGCCGAGGACTTATCGCGCATCGACGCATACTGGCGCGCGGCGAACTATCTGTCCGTCGGCCAGATCTATCTGCTCGACAATCCGCTTCTCCGCGAGCCGCTGACCGCGGACCACGTCAAGCCGCGATTGCTTGGTCACTGGGGGACGACGCCGGGACTGAACTTCATCTACGCGCACATGAACCGCGTAATCAAGCGCGACGATCTCGATTGCATCTTCATTTGTGGACCGGGCCACGGCGGACCGGCGATGGTGTCAAACACGTACCTCGAAGGCACGTACACGGAGATTTATCCGGACGTGACGCGAGACGTCGATGGAATGCGAAGACTGTTCAAGCAGTTTTCCTTTCCGGGAGGCATCCCCAGTCACGCATCGCCCGAGACGCCTGGCTCCATACACGAGGGTGGGGAGCTCGGCTACGCGTTGCTGCACGCTTACGGAGCCGCCTTCGACAATCCGGATCTTCTCGTATGCTGTGTGATTGGTGATGGCGAAGCCGAGACGGGGGCGCTCGCGACGAGCTGGCACTCCAACAAGTTTCTCAATCCGGTTTACGATGGCGCGGTCTTGCCGATTCTGCATCTGAACGGATACAAGATCGCAGGACCAACCGTTCTCGCCCGCATTCCGCGCACGGAGCTGACG
>DASQPS010000115.1:0-14239 GCA_035643845.1 Gemmatimonadaceae bacterium
ATGGACGTCGAGTGTCAACTCTGTCACGGCTCTGGCTGCGCGAGCTGCAAAGGCACTGGGTGGATGGAGATACTCGGATCCGGAATGGTGCATCCGTCGGTGATCACCGCGGCTGGGCTCGACGCCGATCGCTACACTGGCTGGGCGTTCGGAATGGGACCGGCGAGAATCGCGATGCTCCGCTATGACATCCCCGACATCAGAGTTCTGTACGACTCAGACGTTCGGTTCCTCTACCAGATCGCGCGATGAATGCGTCGTACGAGTGGCTCAGGGCGTTCGTGCCGTTCAAGCTCACTCCGACGGAGTTGCGCGACGTACTGACGTCGCGCTGCGCGACCGTCGACGAGCTTATCGCGGTTCGTGAAGACCTGAAGGATATCGTCGTGGCTCGAGTTGTCGAAGCCGCGCGACATCCGAACTCAGACCACCTTTGGGTAACTAAGGTCGACGCGGGTACCGGAGCGCTAATCGACGTCGTCTGCGGGGCGCCCAACGTAGCTGTCGACACGCTGTACCCGTTCGCCGCGGTCGGTTCGGTTCTCCCCGGCGGAGTCAAAATCGAGAAGCGAAAAATTCGCGGCGAGACTTCTGAAGGCATGCTGTGTTCGGCGAAGGAGCTCGGCCTCGGTCAGGACCACGAAGGCATCATGGCGCTCAAGGTCGATGCCGCCCCGGGAGTAAAGTTCGTGGACGCAATGCCGGTCGGCGACACGCGTCTCGTCGTGGACGTCCTTCCGAACCGGCCCGACCTTCTTTCCCACGAAGGACTGGCGCGCGAGATCGCTGCGGCGACCGGCGGTGTCGTTTCCCGTCCGGACATCGCGGACGATAAATCCGTCGTCATCCGCACGCACACGGTGAAAGCGACATCGGGAAAAGTTGGCGAGGTAAACGTTCGCCTCGAAGATCCGGACGGGTGTCTGAGGTACGCAGGCGCGGTGATCACTGGCGTGAAAGTTGGCCCGAGCCCCGATTGGCTGGCGCGGCGCCTCGAATCCGTTGGATCACGTCCAATCAACAACGTCGTCGACGCGACGAATTACATGCTCCTCGGTTTCGGCCAGCCGATGCACGCGTTCGATCTGCAAAAGCTCGCGCGAAATACCGTTGTGGTGCGCAAGACTCGCGGCGAGGAGTTGATCAAGACGCTCGACGGAGTCGACCGAACCTTGCCTCCGGGCGCGGTAGTCATTGGTGACGCGGAGCGAGCGCAGGCGATAGCCGGCATCATTGGCGGCAGCGGAAGCGAAGTGTCCGAAGGTACGACAGACATTTTCCTCGAGGTCGCGGCATTCAATCCTTCGCGAATTCGGGCCGCGCGGCGAACGCTCGGAATTTCAACCGATGCGAGCTATCGCTTCGAGCGAGGCGTCGACGCCGAGGCGATTCCAGGCCTTGTCGACTACGCCGTGCGGTTGATTCTCTCCGTGGCGGGCGGAAATCCGCAGGGCAGTCCGATCGATCTTTATCCGCTTCCCAAGCGCCCTCAGCCGATCTCGCTCAAGCTTGCGCGAGTTTCGCGCCTTTTGGGCGAACCCGTCGACGCGATAGAAGTAGAGCGAAATCTCAGACTGGTAGGCTTCAGAATCGCGCCGGAAGCGAAGGATGTTCTCAAGGTGTCGCCTCCGAGCTGGCGACACGACGTGCGCGGCGACGTTGACCTCGCCGAAGAAATCGCACGCCTTCGCGGTTACGACACGTTCTCGTCAGAGCTCAGACCCTTCCGCACGAGCGCGGTCCCTGACGCGCCTTTGGTCGCGGTGATAAAGCGCGTACAGGACGCGCTGGTTGGCGAAGGTCTCAACGAAGTACGCCCTCTGCCATTCGTCCCCGCTGGAAAAGGAGCGACCGTAAAAATCACGAATCCGCTGGCCGAGGATGAAGCGTTCCTGCGCGGCGATCTACTCACTACCCTCGTCGGCCGCGCCGAACACAATCTCTCGCGCATGCAGGGGAACGTGCGGTTGTTCGAGATCGGAACAGCTTTCTTCAAGGCGCCCGCCGCTACCAGTCCCACTGCCGTGGGCGCGGCGTCGAAACCTTCCGACGCGGAGTCGGTGGAGTTACCGAGAGAGGAAATGCGCGTTGCGGCTCTGGTGATGGGTCAGCGCACGCCCACGCATTTCACGAAACCCAACGCGGAGAGCTACGACGAATGGGACATCAAGTACCTGGCTGAAGCTGTAGCGTCCGTCGCGTTCCCCGGACTGGACGTGAAGCTTCTTCCGGGCTCAGGTCCGGTTCTCTGGAACGTTGTGGTTGCCGGGACATCAGTTGGAGCTGCGCGGCGCCTCAAGCTCGACGCGCCGGTATGGGCCCGCCCCGCGTTTGGGCTCGAGATCAATCTCGAGGCAGTCGGCCAGTCGGCCGCACGCCCACGGAGGTATCGTCCCATTCCGGCGACGCCGCGTGCGCAAGTTGATCTGGCTCTCGTCGCGGCCACTAGCGTCACTGCGGCTCAGATCGAAGCAGTGATTCGGCGCGAAGCTGGTGAGCTGCTGGAAACTCTCACACTATTCGATGAATTCGTCGGGCAGGGAATTCCCGAGGGGTCGCGCAGTCTCGCGTGGGCGTTGACGTTCCGCGACCCGGAGCGCACACTAAAGGACAAGGAAGTCCAGGGCCGCACCGAGAAAATCGTTCAAGCACTGCAAGGAGAGCTTGGTGTCCGACAGCGCACGTCCTGAGATAGCGGCCTTTGCCGAGCTCGAGCAGCTCGTGAAGCACCTGGGCGACGAGCTCGCGTCGTTCCGCCGGCGCGCGCTACAGGCCGAGGCGAGACTCAAGGGTCTTGAATCAACTGGAGTGAAGGGCGTCGTTTCACCCGAGCGCGTGCAATTCCTCGAGCGCGAAAACGCCGGGCTCAACACGAGACTCGAAACGGCGCGCGCTCGCACGCAGCAGATGATCGATCGAGTCCGCTTCCTCAGACAGCAGCACGATGGAGTGACCAGCCGTTGACGTCCAAGAAGAACGTCGTTCGTGTCACCATCCTCGGCGACGAGTACTCGATCAGAAGCGATGTGAGTCCGGAGCGCACGCGCGCGGTCGCGGAGCACGTGGACAACATAATCAAGCAGACTATGCGCGCCGGAAACATCGTCGAGACCCAGAAAGCGGCAATCCTCGCAGCGCTGAGCATCACGGACGAACTGTTCGACGCTCGAGAAGCTGGCGAGGAGTTGGCCGGGTCGATGAAGCGATTGAGTGGAGAGATCCGGCCGTGGCTACCGCCGGCTAAGAGGAAAGACTGACACTCTTTCCTCGATCTGCATTGCGCCGGGCTCCTGGGGTCTGGCCACCGAGACGGAAGTTTTAAAACGGATGAGGCGGATTATCCGGATCAATCGGATCAATCCCCCCGGCGTTATGGCTCCTCGCCCCAGGGCTGCGATTTTTTGTTGTTTGCATTAATGACTCCTCGTGGCGCTTGTTTGCATCGAGAGCTCTCTATGCGTGGCAGCCTACAGCAATAGGGAAGTCGGTGTGGCGTTAGAGGCCAGCCCGAGCGGCAGTTCCAAAAAAATTCCCGGCCCGCCACGATGCGCTGTCACGCCAGTACGAACTATCCGATTAATTCGGGTAATCCGCCTCATCCGTTTTAAACTTCCGTCTCGGTGGCCTGACTCCAGGAGGCCGGCGCTATGGTCTCTAGCCCACCCTTGATCTAAAGCATTAGCTTATCAGCAGCTACGCGACGACTTATCGGCGCGATAGGGGCCGCCTGTGGCTTTGCCGCGGGCCCAACATAGATCCCATATGACGAACACGGCGTGGATACCCGCAGCCGGCATACTACTGCTTTTATTTGCCAGCGCGGTTTTTTTCTATATAGGCAGAAGGATCGGAGGGCGCGCCGAGCTCCGGCGTCAGGAGCAAGCCCACGCGACCGCGGAAGAGACTTCAAAGCGGATCGTCGGAGAAGCGCAGCGCGAGGCCGAGAGCCTGCGCAAGACAGGAGTCCTCAGCGGTAAGGAAGAACTGATCCGACTTCGCGAAGAATGGGAGGTCGAAGTTCGCGGACGACGCGAAGAGGTCGAGCGCGAAGAGCGCCGCGTCACGGACCGCGAAGGCCAGCTCAATCGTAAATACGACCTGCTCGAGCAGCGAGAGCGTGACACCGCTCGCCGCACCGAGACCCTTGGCAGCCGCGAACAATCGCTGACCCAACGCGAGCAGGAGCTGGAAAAGCTCCTTGGCGAGGAGCGCCGCCGACTGGAACAGCTGGCTGGCCTTTCCGCCGCCGATGCCAAGGCCGAGCTCATACATCGCATGGAGGAAGAAGCCCAGGCCGACGCCGCCAACCAGATCCGGGAAATCCGCGAGAGCGCAAAGCGCAACGCCGAACGCGAGGCAAAGAAAATCATCGCCCTCGCGATCCAGAGAATTGCAGCGGAACAGAGCGTCGAAGCAACTGTGTCGGCGGTATCACTGCCGAACGATGAGATGAAGGGGCGCATCATCGGACGAGAGGGCAGAAATATCCGTGCGTTCGAGCTCGCGACCGGCGTCGACGTCATCATCGACGATACGCCAGACACCGTCGTCGTCTCGTGCTTCGATCCTGTTCGCCGCGAAATCGCTCGGCTATCGCTGGAAAAATTGGTTGCTGACGGACGAATCCACCCAGGCCGCATCGAGGAGGTCGTGAACAAGTCGCGCCTCGAGGTGGACGCGTCGATCATAGAGACCGGCGAACAGGCCGCCTACGAGAGCGGCGTTCACGGGCTCCATCCCGAGCTGGTGAAGCTGATTGGTCGCATGCGGTGGCGTACGAGCTACGGACAGAACATCCTCAACCACTCGAAGGAAGTGGCGTGGCTCGCCGGGATAATGGCGGCCGAGCTGGGACTCGATGTTGCGATGGCGCGGCGGGGAGCGCTTCTCCACGACGTGGGGAAAGTGCTCACCCACGAACACGAGGGCACGCACGTACAGCTTGGCGTCGAGATGGCCACGCGCTACGGCGAGCACCCACTGGTGGTGAATTGCATCGCTGCGCATCATGACGACGTGCCCCACGAAAGTGAGGTCTCTGTCCTCGTCCAGGCTGCTGACGCAATTTCAGGCGCGCGTCCAGGCGCACGGCGCGAGGCGTTCGAGACCTACGTGAAGCGTCTCGAAGGCCTCGAGAAAATTGCGTCCAGTTATCGTGGCATCGAAAAAGTCTTTGCGATTCAGGCCGGTCGTGAGGTGCGCGTGATCGTGACTCCGGAAGAGGTGGACGATCCGAGGATGGCAACACTCACAGAGGAGATCGCGCGCCGAATCGAAGCGGAGCTCCAGTATCCAGGACAGATCAAGGTGGTGCTGATCAGGGAGACGCGAGCAGTGGACTTTGCCCGCTGATTTGATCGACGGCCGCGCGATCGCGAAAAAAATTCGCGCGGACGTCGCCGAAAGGGTTAAGAAGCTGGCCGCAACCGGCGTCAAGCCAGGCCTGGCGGTCGTGCTGGTGGGCGACGATCCGGCGAGCTCGGTTTATGTCGCGGCAAAGGGACGCGCGACTGAGGAGGCGGGGATGCACAGCGTCACGATGCGTCTCGAGGCTGACACGTCGCAATCGGAGCTTCTTGCGCACATCGATGCGTTGAACGACGACCCGAAAATCCACGGCATACTCGTGCAGATGCCGCTTCCAAAGCAGATCGATCCCGACTTCGTAATTCGAAGCGTACATCCGGAGAAAGACGTCGACGGATTTCATCCGATCAACGTCGGGAAGATGCTTGTTGGGGAGCGCGATGGATTCATTCCGTGCACGCCGGCCGGAATTCAGGTGCTGCTCCGCGAGGCTGGAGTGAAGACTCCCGGAAAAAACTGCGTCATAATCGGCAGAAGCAACATTGTCGGGAAGCCGATGGCCGCGCTCATGATGCAGAACACGTCGGACGCGAACTGCACAGTGACCGTCTGCCACTTCCACACCGACGATCTCAAGGAGCATACGAAGTCGGCGGACATCCTCATCGTGGCCGCGGGTCGCGCTGGAATCGTCACGGGCGGGATGGTGAAGCGAGGAGCGGTCGTTATCGACGTCGGCACTAATCGCGTCAAGGACGAGAGCGCAAAGACCGGATGGAGACTCCAGGGTGATGTCGATTTTGAATCCGTTCGCAAAGTTGCGTCGCTTATTAGTCCCGTCCCGGGTGGTGTCGGGCCGATGACGATCGCGATGCTGATGGTGAACACGGTTCGAGCCGCCGAGATGGCGGTCAAATCACTCACGCTTGCAGCTGGATGACCGAATCGATATGAAGGCGGTTCCGTTCGATCTTTTCGCGTCCGTGCTGGGCCGCGCTGGAATCGGCTTCACCCCCGAGATGCCGGCGTCGGTTTCCGACGTCGCGCTAGAGACACGCGCTCTGGTCGAGTCCGGGCTCCATCCGCTCTGGGTGCGCGGTGAGATCACCGACTTCAAGCGACACCGCAACGGGCATTGGTATTTCTGTCTTCGTGACGCGACGGCGCAGATACGGTGTGTCGTCTGGTCGCGCGATCAACGTGGACTTCCCGCGCCGCCTGACGATGGAATGCAGGTCATCGTGTACGGGCAGATGACCGTCTACACCGCTCGCGCGGATCTTCAGCTCAAGATCACGCGAATCGAGGCGCAGGGCGACGGTCTCTGGAGAAAAGCGATGGCGCTCACGCTGACAAAGCTCAGGCGGGAGGGCCTGCTCGACGAGAATCGCAAGAGACCGATTCCGCAATTCCCCTCGCGCGTCGCGATAGTCACGAGTCCAGACGGCGCTGCCATTCGGGATATCGTCGCGGTATTTCGAGAGAGAAACAGCGGAGTTCAGCTCGTGATCTGTCCGGCGAAAGTTCAAGGCGATGGCGCGGCGACGGAAATCGCGGCCGCGATCCGTCGCGTGTCGCGGTGGGCGGGCGCGGAGGTAGTGATCGTCGGGCGCGGTGGCGGAGGCAAGGACGACTTGTGGGCGTTCAACGACGAGCGCGTCGCACGCGCGGTTGCCGCTTGTCCAGTACCAGTAATCTCGGCTGTCGGTCACGAGGTCGACATCACCGTATGCGACGCGGTCGCCGACCTGCGCGCGCCAACTCCATCCGCCGCGGCTGCCGCGGCTTGCGTTGCGCGCGAGGAGATCGAGAAGGCGTTTGCTCTTGCGCGTCGTGATCTTGCGGTTGCAATGGCGGCGCGGCTCCGCAATACGAAACTCGATCTGGACCGTCTGCGACGCTCCATCGCCCGAGCCACTCAGCGCGTTGTCGCCGATAACAAGACCGCGCTCACCACAGCGGCTGCGCAATTAAATGCGCTGAGCCCGTTGGCGACTCTCGCTCGCGGCTATGCTGTCGCGCGCGACCGCGACGGACGCGCTCTCACCTCGGCGCGTCAGTTCAAGGCGGGCAAGGACTTCGAGCTGCTTCTCCGGGACGGCGCGATCAAAGCCATCACCACGTCGACTGAATGAATCCATCCGCGTTTGAGATCGGCGCCGCGTCGAGCGTATGAGCCTCCTACTTACGTTTTTCGCGAGTCTCATGCTCGGAATGCGTCACGCGACTGATTCCGATCACATCGTGGCGGTTACTGCCATAGCGAGTCGAGAACGATCGGTCGCGAAGGCTTCGTGGCTTGGCGCGGTCTGGGGTTTCGGCCACACGCTGACGCTGTTCCTGGTGGGCGGCGCGATCATCGCCTTCAAGATTGCGTTCACTCCGCGCGTAGGCCTCTCGATGGAGCTGGCCGTGGCCGTCATGTTGATCGCGCTTGGTCTGCTCAATCTTTTCGAAATCCGGCCGAGCTCCGTCTCGGTCACCTCGACGCGACCGTTTCTAGTCGGCGTAGTTCATGGCCTGGCGGGATCAGCGGCCGCGGTGCTCCTCGTGGTCCCTCTCATTCCAGATCCGCGCTGGGCCGCGCTTTATCTGGTCGTCTTCGGCTTGGGAACGGTGGTCGGGATGACGGTGATCACGCTCTCGATCGCGGCTCCATCGTTCCTGCTCGCTTCACGAATGTCGGGGATGCAGCGTTCGCTGCGGCTGGCATCGGGCGCGGTGAGCCTGGTGTTCGGCCTCTACCTCGTGCACAAAATCGGTTTCGGGGACGGCTTGTTCACCGAGAATCCGACGTGGGTTCCTCGGTAGCCGCGGATTGGTGAGCACGAGCTGCCAGCCTAAGCTGCCAGCTACCAGGCTGGAGCGACCAGCGACCAGCTGCAGACAAGGAGACTTGTCGGCGTGGCGTTCTGTGCGTTTGAATCTCTGCTTCCACGCGCTGCAAGAGCTGCGGATTCTTCCGCATCCCAAACGCCAACACGAAAAGTCAAATGTGCCCGCAGCTGAATGCTGGAAGCTTCATGCTGGTAGCTGGCAGCTTAAGCTGCAAGCTTACCGAGCAATCCCGACCTCGCTGCGCTAACAAAAGCCATCAGTGCGACTCGTTGCACATGAGAAGGATGACCCTCACTTCGTCCTGCCCGCTCGCCGCGACGACTTTGCTCGAGAAGTAGAACGGATCATCGCCAGGATTCGCTTCGGCAAAGACAAGAACCGAATCGAGCTGCGGAACGGTGATCTCGAAATCGCCGTTGCCGTTGCTCGTCGCTCGACCGAGCTTCCGCGCGCGATTCACTCTCGCCATCAGCCTATCGTACTCGGCAGAAGCGGCGCGCAACGCGACGCCTCCGTTTTCCCAATCGAGCGTATCGATGACAGCGAGTGAGGCACGGATTGTCGGAACCTTGGCTGCGTCGAATGCGTAGACGTGCACGCCGGGTACTCCGGAGGTCGATGCTCTAACATCCGCGCAAGGTTGCGCGGTTCCGTCGAGCAGCGTTGTCTCGGGAGCGCGCGAAAAAATTGGCAGCAGCGCGAGCAACGCGAGTCCTCGCAAGAACATCAAGTCTCCGGGTGGCGGTTAACCGTAAAGACGCGCGGGTCAGAATTTTGGAACTTGGGAGGCACCGCGGACTTCGGATTGCCAGCTTCCAGCCTAAGCTGCCAGCGACCAGCCCGAAGCGACCAGCGACCAGCTGCAGACAAGGAGACTTGTCGGCGTGGCGTTCTGTGCGTTTGAATCTCTGCTTCCACGCGCTGCAAGAGCTGCGGATTCTTCCGCATCCCAAACGCCAAGACGAAAAGTCAAATGTGCCTGCAGCCGAATGCTGGAAGCTTCATGCTGGCCGCTGGCAGCTTAAGCTAGAAGCTGGAAGCTGGCAGTCACCGCCTTTACTTGAGCCCGTCTTCCCGCTAAGTTCCAAGGCTACAGCGATTTAAGAACCAGTGTCGGGCGTCGGCAAAAGGCCGGCGCGAGAGCAAATCCAAAAATGGCATTCGAGAAAACACCTACCGTAGAGAAGTACCGCACCCACAAAGACGACAGCGGGTCGACCGAAGTTCAGGTCGCGCTTCTCACCGAAAGGATCAACTACCTCACCGACCACTTCCGCACCCACGCGAAGGATCACCACAGCCGTCGCGGGCTGCTCAAGATGGTCGGACGGCGTCGGCGTCTTCTCGACTACCTCAGGCGCACGGATCTGGAGGGCTACCGAAAGATCATCGCCGACCTTGGACTCCGGTACTAATCTGGCTCTTTGATCTGACCGCGCGGCGCATAATGCTGTCCGCGCGGTTTGTGCTACTCAAAGACAACCACACAACATATGGAACGCATCGAAAGAACTTTCGCCGGTAGACGCCTCGTCATCGAGACAGGCCGCATGGCGAAGCAGGCCGCGGGATCCGCGGTCGTCCAGTACGGCGAGACGATGGTTCTCGCGGCGGTAACCGTCAGTGAGACCGAAAGTCCCCTCCCGTTTTTCCCCCTTCTCGTCGAGTACAAGGACAAAGCGTACGCCGCCGGCAAAATCCCGGGCGGATTCATCAAGCGAGAAGGCCGTCCCTCCGATCCGGAAATCCTCAAAGCGCGCATTATCGACAGGTCGATTCGCCCGCTCTTTCCCGAAGGCTTCAAGAATGAAGTCCAGGTTTTCATCTACGTAATCTCCGCCGATCAGGAAAACGACGCCGACGTAATGGCGCTGGTCGCTGCATCGTTTGCCCTGAACGCGTCGAAGATTCCCTTCATGGGACCGATCGCCGCCGTTCGCATCGGCAGAGTACAGGACAACTGGATTCTCAACCCCACCTTCCAACAGCTCCCTTACAGCGACATGGATATCGTCGTCGCTGCGTCTAAGGACTCGATCATGATGGTCGAGGGTGGCGCGCTCGAAGTGAGCGAGGCCGACGCGCTCGAGGCCCTTACGGTCGGACATCGCGGCATCAAGGAGCTCATCGCGATTCAGGAAGAGCTGCTCTCACGCGGTCGCGCTGAGAAGATGACGTGGAAGAAGGCTGCGCTCGGGCCCGAGATCAAGAATCGTGTCGACGAGCTGACAAAGGGAATCCAGGAAGCGATCAACCATCACGAGAAGCATGCACGCATTGGCGCGATCGAGATCGTGAAGAAAGAAGCGGCGGAGAAGCTCGTCGCGGAATTTCCCGACAACGCCAAGGACATCCACAACCTCGTCGGCGACGTCGAGTACCACGCGCTTCGCGGACAGGTGCTGGACACCGGCAAGCGCGTCGACGGACGCGGCACCAGGGAAGTCCGTCCGATCACCATCGATACCCAGGTTCTTCCGCGTGCGCACGGCTCAGCACTTTTCACACGCGGCCAGACCCAGGCGCTCGTAGCGCTCACGCTCGGCACCGCGAACGACGTTCAGCGCCTCGACAGCATCGACGACGCGGGAGAGACGACGAAGTCGTTCATGCTCCACTACAATTTCCCGCCGTTCTCGACCGGCGAAGTGCGGCCGATGCGCGGCACCAGTCGTCGCGAGATCGGTCACGGCAATCTGGCTGAGCGCGCGCTGCAAGGCGTCCTGCCG
This sequence comes from Gemmatimonadaceae bacterium, assembly GCA_035643845.1. Lineage (GTDB taxonomy): Bacteria > Gemmatimonadota > Gemmatimonadetes > Gemmatimonadales > Gemmatimonadaceae > UBA4720. The sequence continues at coordinate 10,875 of DASQPS010000115.1, forward strand.
GCTTTCGAGGACTTCCCTTACACCATCCGCATCGTCTCCGATGTTCTGGAGTCGAACGGATCTTCGTCGATGGCATCCGTCTGCGGCGGTTCGCTCGCACTGTTCGATGCCGGAGTTCCGCTCCGGTCGGCAGTTGCCGGCGTGGCGATGGGACTTATCAAGGAAGGCGAGCGCTACGCGATCCTTACCGACATCCTCGGCACCGAAGACCATCTCGGCGACATGGATTTCAAAGTTGCGGGCACCGAAAACGGAATCACGTCCATCCAGATGGACATCAAGATCGAAGGACTCGATCTCAAGATCGTGAAGGAAGCTCTCGCGCAAGCTCGCGAGGGCAGACTCCACATCCTCGGCGAGATGCGCAAGGCACTCGCGGAACCGAGACCGGATCTGTCGCCGTACGCACCGCGCATTGTGACGCTGACGATCAATCCCGAGAAGATCGGCGATCTCATCGGACCGAAGGGCAAGACGATCCGCGGAATCCAGGACGAGACCGGAGCAGAGGTCACCGTCGACGACAGCGGATTGGTGACTATCGCAGCCGTTGGCGGCGAAGCGATGGAGAGAGCGAGGCAGATGATCCAGGCTCTCACCGCGGAACCAGTAATCGGCGAGACCTACGAAGGAACCGTAAAGAGCACGACGGCTTTCGGTGCCTTCGTTGAGATCATGCCCGGAACAGAAGGTCTGGTTCACATTTCCGAGCTCAAGCACGGTCGGACCGAGAAAACCGAGGACGTCGTGAAGAAGGGAGACCGCGTCAAGGTCAAGCTTCTCGAGCGCGATGAGCGCGGGCGTCTGCGGCTCTCCATGAAAGCACTCGTGCCGAAGCCAGAGGGCGAAGCGGGAGGCGGGAGGCGGGAAGAGGGCGGCGGCGAGGCTCCTGCACTCGCGGCAGTTGGTGCCGAAACGGGCGGCAACGGCGAAACCGAAGCGCAAGGCGAGCGTTCGGAGCGCGGCGATCGCGGTGAGCGACCGCGCCGCGGGCGCGGTGGAAGTGGCCGTGGTGGCTCACGTGGTGGAGGACGCTCGCGCGAGTGAGCGTCGTCACGCCGTGCGCGGAATCTGATCTGCGCCGCACCGTTCTCGCGAACGGGCTGACCGTACTCTCGGAATTCATGCCGGGAGTACGGTCGGTCGCTTTGGGGGCGTGGGTCCGTGCCGCGTCGCTGCACGAGAGCGCGGAGAAGATGGGCGTTTCGCACATGCTCGAGCACATGGTCTTCAAGGGCACGGCGAAAAGGAGTGCAAAGGACCTGGCGCTCGCCCTCGAAACTCTCGGTGGCTCGCTCGACGCTTACACCGCGCGTGAGCACACTGCGTATCAGGCGAAGGTGCTGGACGAGCATCTGCCGCAGGCGGCGGATGTGCTCGCCGACTTGATCTTCAGGCCGATGCTCCGTACATCCGATCTCGCTCTCGAAAAAAAGGTAGTGCTCGAGGAGATCAATACCGTCGACGACACGCCAGACGATCTCGTCTTCGAGCTCCATAACACGCAGCTCTGGGGAAACCATCCGTACGGTTTCCAGATTCTCGGCACTCGAGAGACGGTCGGTTCGCTGAGGGTGACGGACCTCCGCGCTCTCCATGCTCGCGCGTATCATCCCGAGCAGATCGTCGTTGCTGCCGCGGGTAACGTCGAGCACGACGCATTGATCGACGCGCTAGAGGCGACTGGTTGGGGCGACGTGCCGCGCGGAGGACTACCTGCGCTCGAGTCTCCGGCTCCAATCGTGCAGACACCTTCGGCCGTGCACTTCGAACGTGAGACGGCGCAAACCCACATCGTAATCGGCAGCGACGCGTTCCCACACGGCGACCCGCGTCGCTACGCGATGACGATGATAGGCACGCTATTCGGCGGAGGAATGAGCTCGCGTCTGTTCCAGCGTATCCGCGAAGAGCTGGGCCTCGCTTATTCGGTCTATTCCTTCCAGTCGTTTCACGTTGATGCTGGAATGCATGGCGTCTACGTGGGAACGACTCCAGAAAGCGCCCGCGCCGCAGTCGACGCGATCAATGCAGAGCTCGAGAAACTCTCCACCGAAGGATTCAGCGACGAAGACATCGCCGCTGGAAAAAGCCAGCTGAAAGGACAGATTACACTCTCGCTGGAGAGCCCGACGTCGAGAATGTTCCGGGCGGCGGGAACCGAGCTCTACGGCGAGCCGTACCGGACATTGGACGACCTTCTGGCGCTCATAGATGCGATCGACGCACAAACGGTAGCCGATGTCTGCAGAACTTACTACGCACCGGCCCGGCAGACATTGGTGAGTCTGGGCCCACGCGCCGCGGCGTGATCCGCGACGCATCAACTTCCAAATCGACCATCTGAAATGAAGATCGGTGTACCGAAGGAAATAAAGACGAACGAGAATCGCGTTGCCCTCGTTCCTGCTGGGGCCGAGGCGCTGGTCGCAAAAGGCCATTCCGTGACAATCGAGAAAGGAGCCGGCGAAGGGAGCGGCTTTCCTGACAGCGCGTACACCGGCGTCGGGGCGAAAATCGGCGCGAATGCTGACGTCGTCTGGCGAGAAGCCGACATGATCATGAAGGTCAAGGAGCCGATCGCGCCCGAATGGCCACGGATGAAAAAAGGCCAGGTGATCTTCACCTATTTCCATTTCGCGGCCGATAAGGCGTTGACCGAGGCTCACATCAAGAGCGGCGCGATCTGCATCGCTTACGAGACCGTGGAGCTTCCCAACCGGGAGCTGCCGCTTCTTACCCCGATGTCAGAGGTTGCCGGCCGGATGGCCGTTCAGGAAGGCGCGAAATACCTCGAAAAGCTTCACGGCGGCCGTGGCGTGCTGCTCGGTGGAGTTCCAGGTGTCGCGCCCGGAAAGGTCGTCGTGCTTGGCGGCGGAATCGTCGGGATCAACGCGGCGAAGATGGCGGCTGGCTTGGGTGCGAAAGTTACCGTGCTTGACCTAAGCCTTGAACGTTTGCGGTATCTCTCGGACGTGATGCCTGCCAACGTCACACTCATCTATTCCAATCGTCATAACATTCTGGAGCAGATCTCCACGGCAGATCTGGTCGTTGGTGCCGTTCTCATCCCCGGGGCCGTCGCACCGCGATTGATTCGCCGAGAAGATCTGAAGACGATGCAGCCTGGAGCGGTTATCGTCGACGTCGCCATCGATCAGGGCGGCTGCGTCGAGACCATCCATGCTACAACGCACGAGAACCCAACCTACGTTGTGGATGGGATCATCCACTACGGAGTAGCGAACATGCCCGGCGGAGTACCACGCACATCAACGCTTGCCCTCACCAACGCGACATTTCCGTACGCGATGCAGCTGGCGGGCAAGGGATGGAAGCAGGCGCTCAAGGACAACGCCGCGCTG
>DASQPS010000116.1:0-2578 GCA_035643845.1 Gemmatimonadaceae bacterium
GGACGCGAGAGCGCGGATGCTGAGGACGCGCGCCGTCGTCGACGAGATAGTGAGGAAGAATGCCGTCGTCTACGGCGTGACGACCGGTTTTGGCAAGCTCTCCGATGTGGCCATCCCTCCCGAGAAGCTGGCCGAGCTGCAGGTGAATCTCGTTCGGAGCCACTCGTCGGGGGTGGGCGACCGTCTTCCCGAGCCGGAAGTGCGCGCGATGATGCTCCTTCGCGCCAACGTAATTGCGAAAGGATACTCGGGCGCGCGGCCCGAGCTCGCTGAAATGCTTCTCGAGATGCTCAACGCCGACGTCTATCCTCCGATTCCCGAACAGGGAAGCGTCGGCGCGAGCGGCGATCTGGCACCCCTCGCGCATCTCGCGCTATCGCTCATCGGCGAAGGGACGCTCATCAGCGGGCAGCGGGAAGACGATGCGTCAGAGGTGCTGCAGCAGATCGGTCTCAAGCCAGTTGTCCTCGCGCCGAAGGAAGGCATTACCCTCATCAACGGCACGCAGACTCACACCGCTGTCGCGGTCATTGCGCTCGTACGCGCACGATCGCTGTGGCGCACCGCGCACGTCGCTGGCGCGATGTCCCTCGAAGCCCTGCTCGGCACGCCAGTGGCTTTCGACGAGAGAATTCACAAGGCTCGCGGGCAAAAGGGACAGCTGCGTTCGGCCGCACTTCTTCGCGATCTGCTGGCCGACAGCGAGGTCCGCGAATCACATCGGCACGGCGACCCGCGTGTCCAGGATCCGTATGCGCTGCGCTGCATGCCGCAGGTGCACGGGCCCGTGCTCGACGCGCTCGATTTTATCGACAACGCCGTCTCGCGCGAGCTGAACGCAGCCACCGACAATCCACTCGTCTTCGAGAACGGCGAGACCCTGAGTGGCGGAAATTTTCACGGACTCACAGTGGCGATGGCGCTCGATTTTCTCGCGATAGTGCTTACGAATCTCGCCACGATGGCTGAGCGCAGAATCGATCGTCTCGTGCATCCCGATCTGAATCAGGGGTTGCCAGCGTTTCTTTCGCCGGACGCGGGCGTGAATTCCGGCTTCATGATGGCACAGGTGACGGCTGCTGCGCTCGCGAGCGAATGCAAGGTTCTGTCTCATCCCGCGAGTGTCGATACGATTCCTACCGACGGCAGCAAGGAAGATGTCGTGCCCATGGCAATGGGCTCGGCGTGGAAAGCGCGGCGCGTTCTTCGCAATCTGGAAAACATCCTGGCAATAGAGCTGATGTGCGGCGCGCAGGGTATCGACTACAGGGCGCCGCTCAAGCCAGGCAAAGGGGTACGAATCGCACATGAGCGCGTTCGCGCGATCGTGGCCCCGCTCGCTGGCGACCGGGTGCTGAGCGGCGATATCGCTGCCCTGATGAGCGCGGTCACAGCGCAGCACTTCGCGGATATTGGAAGCTTCACATGACTGACATAAGAGTGGATGTGAAATCGAAGCCCAATCGGGAATCCGGCCAGCACGCTGCAGTGCGCGCCCCGCGTGGAAAGGCCATTTCCTGTAGAGGATGGCAGCAGGAAGCCGCGCTGCGCATGCTCATGAACAATCTCGATGCAGAAGTCGCCGAGCGGCCGGAGGATCTCGTCGTGTACGGCGGAACGGGAAAAGCGGCGCGCAACTGGGAATGCTTCGACGCGATCGTTCGGGAGCTAAAGGTGCTCGGGAACGACGAGACCCTTCTCGTACAAAGCGGAAAACCCGTCGGTGTCTTCCGCACGCACGAGAGCGCGCCACGCGTTCTCATCGCGAACAGCAATCTCGTCGGGCGATGGGCGACGTGGGAGCATTTTCGCGAGCTGGAGCGAAAGGGCCTCATGATGTACGGGCAGATGACGGCCGGCTCCTGGATTTACATCGGCTCTCAGGGGATTGTGCAAGGAACCTACGAGACGCTTGGCTCCGTTGCGCGCCGACATTTTGGGGGCACGTTGCGGGGACGATTCGTGCTTACCGCAGGACTCGGAGGGATGGGTGGTGCCCAACCGCTTGCTGCAACTATGCAGGGCGCGGCTGCGCTCATCGTCGAAGTGGATGAATCGCGCATTCAGAAGCGTCTCGAGACTAAATATCTCGATCGGCAGGCGCGCAATCTCGACGAAGCCCTGGACCTGATATCGAAGGCGACACGCGCAGGAGACGCAGTTTCCGTAGGGCTGGTCGGAAATGCTGCCGATGTGCTTCCGCAGATCGTAGACCGCGGCATCACTCCGGACGTCGTGACGGATCAGACGAGCGCTCACGACATGCTGAACGGTTACGTTCCGTCGGGAATATCCTACTCCGCAGCGCTCGACATGCGTGCGGCGAACCCTGACGAATACGTTCGAAGGGCGACTGAATCAGCTGTGCGCCACGTCACGGCGATGTTACAACTCCAGCAGCGTGGTGCCGTCACCTTCGACTACGGCAATAACATTCGCACCGTTGCCTACGATGCTGGACTGGAGAATGCGTTCGACATTCCTGGATTCGTGCCCGAGTACATTAGACCGCTCTTCTCTGAAGGAAAGGGACCGTTCCGCTGGGTCGCTCTCTCCGGCGACTCGAAAGACATCAAAC
>DASQPS010000117.1:0-4867 GCA_035643845.1 Gemmatimonadaceae bacterium
GAAGCTCGGTCGGACCACCACCCGCTAACCAGCTTGAGCAGCGAAGCCGTAGTCTCCGCGACGCCCTCGATTGCACCGATAAAGCTCGCGTTTGCGCCGAGCACGCTCGCCAGGAAAACTGGCAGCAGCGGATAGATCATCTCGGTCGAGACGTCGTTGAGAAGACTCACGGCGCTCAGGCCGAGGATGTTACGCCCGAGTTTTGGTTTCGCCGGCTCGCTAGACGTAGGCGCGGTCTCGGACGACGATGGAGCTACGATGCGTGCACCTCGGAATGATCCCCGACGGTGACTTCTCCCTTCACGCCCTCGACTATCGCTTCGTCGCCGATCAGCGAGTTGCGAAGCACCGATGCAATTATCTTCGCCTTCGATCCGATGATCGAGTTGCTCACTTCCACTTTGTCGAGCACCGTTCCAGCGCCGATAGAAACGTTGGGCCCAACCTTCGACTTCCGGAGGGTCACGTTGTCTTCGATGTACACTGGATCGATGATCGTCGAGTCCCCCGTCGACTTGGGCCGTCGCGCTCGACCGCGCCTGAGCATCGCCTCGTTGGTCTCGAGCATCGTGTCGATCTTTCCAGCGTCGTACCAGCCCTCTACGTCGATGACGCGGATTTTGGCGCCTTTATCGATCATGTACTGAAAAGCATCCGTCAGGAAATACTCGCCCTGATTCTTCGGCTGCTTGAGAACGTAGTCGATTCCCTCGAACAACAGCTTCCAGTTCCTGATGTAGTAAAGTCCGATGTTCGCTCGGCGAGAAATGGGAGTCTTCGGCTTCTCGACGATTTTCGTCATGTTGCCGTCTTTGTCGGTGACGACCACGCCGAACCGCTGGTAGTCTTCGACTTCCTTCACCCAGATGATCCCGTCGGCGTCGACTGTCTTCACCTTCGAGAGATCGGCGTCGAAAATCGTGTCGACGAAAATGATCAGCACTGGCTGGTCGACGTAATCCTTCGCCAGCGCGATGGCTCCCGCTGTGCCGTCCTGCACTTTCTGCTCGATGAACACAGAGGGCACATCCATCTCCGAGCGCGCGTACTCTTCGACTTTCTCCTTGAGATGTCCGGTGATGTAGACGATCTGCTCGACGTTGCCAAGTTTCTTGAGCTCGTCGAGCACGTATGACATGACGGGTTTGCCAGCCACCTTCAGCATCGGCTTCGGCGTGAGATGGGTGTGCGGGCGAAGTCGGGTCCCTTTCCCGGCGAGCGGAATGATCACTTTCATGGCGCGCTCGTTCCGGCCCGTCCGTACTTGTCGCTTAGGCGCACGACGTCGTCGAGCTCCGGAGTAGAGACCTCCAGAACATCGCAGTCGGTCACTGCAACCATTTGATGGATCGTTCCCGGCACGTTCCGGAATGACTCACCAACTGCAAGCCTTATGTCCTTCAGCGCGCCGTCTTCGTCTTGCACCCGGTACGTCATGCTGCCGGAGAGCAGATAGATGGTTTCGTCCTTCTTCTTATGGTACTGCACGGAAAGCTCCTGCCCGGCATTGATGTGGAGGATCTTGCCTACGTACCTGTCTGAGCGCGCCCAGATTGTCTCGTGCCCCCACGGCTTCGGCACTCTGACGACCTCTACCCGTCCCGCCGCCGTTATCGAGCGCGCATTCGGCGCTGCGCTTCCACTTTTTGCCGCGCTGCTCCCAGTTTTTTTCTTGGTCATTCATAAATATCTACACTGATGGTGTGCGGAGCCAATTTGATGCGGGCATACTTTCTGCCCCCGCGTACCGCATGATTCTCTCGCCGAAGCATCTTCCGCGCCTCGCCGCGACGCTTGGCCTTTTTACCAATTACGGGCTTCGCGATTTCGCCAAGCGACAGGGACTTCTCAGCCTCGAAGGCGCAAATCTCGCCGGCGACGGCTCAGGTCCTGGCGACTCCGCCGGAAAAGCAAAGGCGTTCCGAGAGCGGCTCGTGCAGCTGGGCCCGGCTTACATCAAGCTCGGTCAGGTGCTCTCCACCCGACCCGATCTTCTGCCGCCCCAATACATCGAAGAGCTCGAACATCTTCAGGATGATGTTCCTCCAATGCCGTACGAGCAGGTCGAACAGACGATCGAAGACGAGCTCCACTCTCGCATCAGCAAGCTCTTTGAGAGCTTCGAACGGGAGCCAGTCGGCAGCGCGAGCCTTGGACAGGTGCACGCAGCGGAGCTTCGCGACGGACGCAGCGTCGTCGTAAAAGTGCAGCGTCCGAATCTGCGCGAGCAGCTCAGCGAAGATCTCGAGTACTTCCGTGAGTTGGCAACGTTTCTCACCGAGCATACTTCGGCCGGCTCGCGCGTCGATCTCGTCGGAGTGGTGCAGCAGGTCGAGCGCGCGCTGGTCGATGAGCTCGATTACCGAACGGAAGCCCGCAACGCGACGGCGTTCCGGAAGGCGCTTGCGAAATTCCCGCACATTCTGATTCCGCGCGTGATCGATGCGTACACGACCCACAAGGTTCTAACGACGGAGCGTATCAAGGGCGTCAAGATCGACGATATCCCCCCAATCAGTCGTATCGAATACGACTTCAGCGAGCTCGCTGACGAATTTGCACACGCGTATCTGGAGCAAATCACCGGCAGCGGTCACTTCCACGCAGACCCGCATCCCGGAAACGTCTTCATCGTCCTGCCGGGGCGAGAGAATCCGCGCACGCCCGCGGAAGCGGCCGACGACGACCGGCGCCAGGTGGTACGAAAGGGCGCCACCGCAATCACGCAGTCAGAAAATGAAGCGAAAGCCGCAGCCTCAGTCGCCCCTTCGCGCAACGATCCCAAGCTGGCGTTGATCGATTTCGGGATGACAGCGCACCTGACCGGCACCATGCGCGATCACATCGTGCGTCTACTGCTGGCCATGGCGGAGAACAACGGCGAGGCGGCGGCGCAGACACTCATCGAGATCGCCGAGCAGCCCGACGAGTTCGATCGCTCGGCATACATTCGCGACGTCTCGGCGCTCATAGCAAAGCACGCGAACCAGACCGTCGAAGAAACCCCCGCTGGTATCGTGCTCTATGAGATGATCGCAATCGCCTTCCGCGAGGGACTGAAGCTGCCAGCGGAGCTCACGTTGCTGGCGAAAGCGCTGTTCAACCTGGACGCCGTGACGAGAGCGCTCGATCCGAGCTTCAATCCGAGCCAGTCCATTCGAGAGTACACGGCCGAAATCGCGAACAGCCGAGCCCGGCGTGACATGTCGCCGCGGCGATTATTTCAGATGGCGTCGGAGACGTCGGATCTGATGCGCGCGCTGCCTCATCGTCTCGATGTATTCACCCAGAAGCTGGTGTCGAACGACTTTGCCGTTCGCGTGGATACTCCGCAGCTCGGATCGTTGCTCCTCGGTTTGGAGAAAGTAGCCAATCGAATTTTCACCGGACTGGTTCTTGGCGGACTTCTCGTCGCGAGCGGAATGCTCCTCCAGTATCAGCGCCGGCTCGGAATGATTGGGTTCCTGATCGCGGCAGTGATCGGTCTCTGGATGGTGTTCACGATCCTGATCCAGGATCGGCGCAGCAGAAGGAGAAAAGGAAAGAGCTAGCGCTCCCAGCGCAACACGATTTTGCCGAACGTTTCGTTCGATTCCATGAGATCGTGGGCCGCGCGAATCTCCGAGAATGCGAACACCCGATCCACGACCGGCTTGAGGCGGTTGTCCTCGAAAAGAGGGACGAGCTTCGCGTCGAAATCGCGGGCCAGCGCGATTTTCTCCTCGAGCGGCCGTGCCCGCAGAACGGTGCCGACCATAGAGAGGCGTTTTCTGAGCAACACGCCCATGTTGAATTGCGCCGTCGCTCCGCTGCTGAGACCGACGACGACGATCCGCCCCAGCGGCGCGATAACTCTCAGATTGCCGCTGAGATAGTTTGCGCCGACCAGATCGAGGATCGCGTGGATCGATTCCGCGCCGATCGCCTGCTCGACCAGCGCTGCCCAGTCCGCGTCTTTCGCGTTGATCGCAACGTCGAGACCGAGAAGCTTCGCGCGCTCCAGCTTTTCGGGCGACCGCGCCGTGCCGACGACTCGTGCGCCGACCACCCGGGCTACCTGCAGTGCGGCCGTCCCGACTCCGCTGCCGACAGCGTGGATGAGAAGCGTTTCACCGAGCCCGACGTGTAGCCGATTGAAAAGCGCATCGTACGCTGTTAGGAAAACCTCCGGGATCGCCGCAGCATCTTCCCACGAAAGTTTTCGGGGCGCGTGGAGAACTTCACGTTCGTGCACACAGACGTATTCCGCGTGGCCGCCGCCGCCTACAATGCCCATCACGCGTTCGCCGGTTTTCCAGAGCGCGGCGCCGGATCCGAGCGCGTCGACTTCACCGGCGTACTCTATCCCCGAAATGTCGGCAGGCGCGCCTGCAGGCGCCGGATAATTTCCGCGGCGCTGCGAGACATCGGCGCGATTGAGCGCGGACGCGCGCACCCTCACGCGGATTTGATCATAGCCCGGCTCTGGCCTCGGCCTTTCCTGGATCTCCAGTACTTCGGAGCCGCCGGGCTTCGTGATGACCACTGCCTTCATAGGTGCGCCGGCGCGATCAGCGAATTTTGTTGCCGCTTGCGTCCCAGACTTCGACGGTTCCCAGATTTCGCGCGCGAATTGGCGCTTCGATTTTGGACAAATCGCCGGCGACGACAACGATGAGATTGTCGGGCGTAAGCTTCGCCGTTGCCACCCGCTTGATGTCTTCCGGAGTCACAGCCGACAACCGCTCGCGATACGTCGTATAAAAGTCGAGCGGTAATCCCCACACTATGAGGCTCTGCATCGCTGCCGAAAGTCCCTGAACGGTCTGAACGGTGTTTGGAAAACCTGCAACCAGGTTGCTGACCATGCTCTGGAGCTCCGAGCCTG
>DASQPS010000118.1:0-5754 GCA_035643845.1 Gemmatimonadaceae bacterium
AAACCGACGAGCACATCACGATCGGCGAGGGAAGCGTGTTTTGCCCAGCGCAAGTCGACGTTGTCGATTCCGATTGAGGCATCCGCTGCTGCGTACGTGAACTGGGTGAATATTCCGACGTGCGGTGTGATCTGCCCAGCCACGAAAAGACTCAGCTCCTGCGGGAAACTTATTGTCGCATTCTGTGTGGCGGGTTGCACCCGCGCAGTTTGGGTCAGTCCTGTCACGACCATCGCCGCTAGCGGAGGAATGCTCGCAAGCTTGAGTGTTTCGCGTCCCACGCTATCGCCTGGCTGACCAATAGTCGATAGCGAAGTGAGAGTGTAGCCATTGAGTTTGAAAAGTCGTCCGAACGGCGTGAGCTGAGGGAACTGATAGTGACATGCGCTGCATGCAAGCCCGGTCTGCCGCGAGAAGCTTGGGACGTACATCGCGAGCGCGGCGTAAAGCTTCGTCGGTACCACCGATCGCGTCACGGAAATCCCGAGTGTCGCATCGATTGCACTTACTGCGCGGGATTTATGCGGTGCAGCGTGGGGGAGGGTGGGAAGCGCCGCGGACGCGCGCACGAAAAGAAAAGACGAAAAAAAGGCTGCCGCCAGGCTCCATCTGATCCGGCGATTGCACATGCATCCTCCGTTAGTGGAGTGAGACGCGTACCTCGTTACTTCAGCACCGTCGGAACGGCGCTAACATAGCGAGACACATCGCGATCACACTGTAAGGAAAACCCTGATTCGGCGCGCGCGATCGAAAGCAGCTCTCGCTGAGAACGATCGCGATGTAAGCCGTGACCCTACACAGGGGTGGGAACTCGCCCGATACTCACCCTCGCCATCCGCCGCGAACTTGCCATCGTCTTCCTTTGCGGGTGGTCGATGACTGCACCCTCGCGTTGTACGGATGCGGCCGCAGCTACCCGAAACTATCCGACAGGAGATCGTATGAACGTTGTCCACCTTCATCTGCTTCTTAATCATCTGCCTGTTTTAGGGAGCCTCTTCGCGCTACTGCTTTTCGCCGGAGCGCTCTATAAAAAAGCTGTTTCAGTGCGCTTTGCGCTGTGGTTCGCAGTCGGACTCGGTGCGGTCGCACTCACCGTTTACCTTACCGGCGAACCCGCCGCTGACAGAGTCGAAAAGCTGCTTGGGGTGACAGAGAAAAACATCGATGCACACGAAGAGGCGGCGGAGCTGGCAACTATCATTGCGGGGGTGTTGGGATCGCTGGCGTTGATTGCGCTGCTCTTGTTCCGCCGCAGAGAAGTGCCCAGGTGGGTGGCCGCTGCTGGACTAATCGGGACACTGGTGTTGTCAACTGCAATGGGCTGGACGGCAAATCTTGGTGGTCAGATCCGTCATACCGAGATTCGTGGAGCGCCTGGCATGTCGTCCATCGATCGCGGCGGCGAGTAAGCCGTGCACTGACGGACGCATTTCAGGGAAACTCGCACAAAACAACAGCGGATTCATTACCAATTTCTCTCTTCGCGCCCAGCAACTTACCGTGCATCGCCGGCACGCCGGCAGGAATGATGAACTTCGAGCTTCCAGGAGGAACGATGCTGAGGGTAGCGGACATCATGACGACGGACATTGCCAGTGCGGACCCTGATATGAATCTCCGTGAGGCGATCGCAATATTGGCCGACAATCACGTCGGCGGCGCACCCGTGATTCAGCGTGGGAAGGTCGTCGGCGTCTTTTCTGCGAGTGATCTGCTTGCGTACATCACGGACTCGAATGACGGTCCGCCGTCGGAGTCGCTCCGGCACCGGCGCACGTCACTGGAGGATGTCACGGTAGCGGAGCTCATGACGCGCGAGCTGAAATCGCTGGCATCTAACTGTACCGTTGAACAAGCTGCCGATTTCATGCGTCGAAATCAGATTCACCGCGCGCTGGTGATGGATGAAGGAAAGCTGGTGGGGATCGTCACGACGACGGACGTCGTCAAGGCAGTCGCACAGCATCGACTGCACACGAACACCTACGTGTTTAGCTGACAAATCGTCAGTGTGATTCAGAGGGAGGGTAGCACAATGCGTGCAATCACGGCTTTTATTATCAGCGTTGCCGTCGTCGCGAATCTTTCGTGCGCGGGCCGGAAATATACGCCTGTCCCGGTTACCGCCGACGATTTCGACGTGTCCGCGCTCGTCGGAAAATGGGCGGGTGAGTATCACAGCGATGAAACCGGGCGAAGTGGCAACATCACGTTCACGCTGCAGTCGGGGGAGGCGTCGGCCTACGGCGACGTGATGATGATCCCAAAGACGCCAACGCGGTCGACCGCACAGATTCAACATGGGATCGTGGGGACGCAAGCGCTTGGCAGCGTTCGCGAGCTCTTGACGATTCATTTTGTGCGCAAGGAAGGCAACACCGTAGTGGGGATGCTCGATCCTTATCAGGACCCTGAGTGCTTTTGTCGGGTGGTGACAACCTTCAGTGGTGTCTTCACGGATGGAGGAACGATCGAGGGTACCTTCCGTACCGAGGGCACCGATCAGGTCAGCATGCGGGCTCAGGGGAACTGGAAAGTCACGCGGGTGAAGACGCTCTAGTTCAGCCCGCAGCAGTCTACCACGCTCGGTTTTCAGGGAATCTCCCACAAAAGAGCAGTGGATTGATTACGGATTTGATCGCACGCAGAAGCCAGCTTGTGCGCATGGAATACTACATCGACGGCCACCCGCGCCACGGCCACCGAACACCGGTGGAGATTGCTGAAGACGACAAACTCGCTGCCCTGCGCGGCGACTTTTGCGGCGTGTTCCAAACCGCCGAGCAACACCAGGCACCGCTTGTCGATCCATGCCTTGTGCCACGCCAACGGGCACTGGTGCCCTGGGCAGAACGACCGCGAACGAGGAGATCCCAATGACCACCGACACCGAAACGATCGCGACGACAGCGAGCCCGTCAGTTCAAGCCCGGGCGTACCGCCACTTGTTCGTACCGGATGTCTCGTACAAGCTGCTGCTGGCGATCGACAACGACGACAATGCACCCGCGGCGCTTCGTATTACCGCGGCACTCGCACTTCGCGGCGCCCATCCTACTGTCCTTCGGACACTCGAGCTGATGGCTCCTGTTCCAGGCGCTACGGCTGCCGACACCTCTTTCGTGTACGCGCAGGCCGTTTTGGGTGAAGAGTTCTACCGCGATCAGGAGAAAATCATCCGCCGAAAGATTCGCAATATTCTTGGCAAAGAACCTCACTGGCCGATAAAAGCTGTGCCTGGTGGTCCAGCCTCCACGATCGTGTACGAGGCAGAGCAGTACAACGCCGACCTGCTCCTGATGGGAATTCACCACCACGGAGCTTTTGCGCAGGCACTCGGCGAGAACACCGCGACGCGAGTCATGGCGAAGGCGGCAATGCCAGTTCTTGGCATCCGCCCGGGGACCAAACGGTTACCTCGTCGTGTGATGGTCGCGACGGACTTCGGCAATGCAAGCTGGGAAACAGCGCACATCGCAGCGAATCTGGTCGATCCTGGCGGCCTCGTGATCCTTGCTCACGTCGCACTGCCGTTTCCAGTAGTCGAAGAAGGCGACGAAGGTGCCGCGCTCGTTCAGGCAGAGGGAATCGAGCGGATTTTTGAACGACTGACTCGTGAAATTCAAATCGGCAAATCGATTCGCGTGGAGACCGTTACTCGCACTGGAGAGCCAGGACGAGAGCTGCTGTCGTTAGCGGAGCAAGTCGCACCGGATATGATCGCGACTGCCCGCCAGCGTCACGGATTGCTCAGCAGGATCATGCTGGGAAGTGTGAGTCGTAAACTTGTCCGCGACGGCAACTGGTCGATGCTGATAACCCCGCCGGCTTTGTTTGCATCCGAGAGGACGTAGTCATATGAAAGTGCTCAGGGCTCCTGGAAAGTAACTCGAGTCAAAGACCTGTAACGAGCTCCTCGTATGGCTTCATTACGCGATCACCCGGGCAATCGCAAACGCGGTCGCAGCAGCAAGCCCGCCGATCAACACCGTCTGTAGCCCACTGCGTAGTACAGGCACACCAGTAAACTTTCCCTTCACACCACCAAAGACTGCCAGCGCCGCGAGAGTCACTGTCACGGATAGGCGGAGCGCGGCACGTGCATCGTTGATAATCAGATAAGCGCTCAGCGGAATAAGTCCTCCAACGATGTATGCGAGCGCAATCGTGAGCGCGCTTTTCCACGCGCGGCTCGGCTCCGGAGCCTCGAGCCCCAGCTCGAACCTCATCATGAAATCAACCCAGTCCTTTGGACGGCGACGCAGAGATTGCACCACGGTGGCGCTCTCTTCCGTCGTCAGTCCGTACGTTTCGAAGATGTCTCGGACTTCCTTTTCCTCGGCGTCCGGCATTCGCACGACCTCGCCTTCTTCGCGTTTTCGTTCGCTTGTGTAGTGTTCCGCATCGCCACGCGCCGCGAGATATCCGCCGAGGCCCATCGCAATAGATCCAGCCGCGATCTCAGCAAAGCCAGCCGTGATGATCAGGCGAGATTGTGTGATCGCGCCGGTTAATCCCGCCGCAAGCGCGAACGGCACGGTAAGGCCGTCCGACATGCCGATAACGATATCCCGGACGGTGTTGCCAGCTGTGAAATGTTTTTCGACGTGTGGCGTAAGCGGCATCGGAACTCCAGTCTCAACAACGTGGTGTAAGCATCACCCTTACAACGATGCAGTGAGTCGCCCGATACTCGGAAGTGGCGGGACCAGCGAACATGCATTGTCTCTTTGCGTGGGTGATCAATGACTGTCCCTCCGATCCTGCTTTCGCGCGCCACCGTTCGCGAGCGAGCAACATTTACGCTTTCACGGCGACAGCAGAAGACCTTTGGCACTTTCCTCCTGGTTCACGGGCTGGCGCACGCCGGCATTGGGCTCTGGGCCGGCGAGACCGGACGGTCGTGGCTCCCTATCTCGCTCTGGGAGCTGTCTATGGTTGGGTTCCTCGCCGCTGGATTCGGCGCAATTGGTGTCGGCGGTCTGAAAAACTTCTGGCGGCCACTTACCCTCATCGCCGGCGTTGCATCCGTGTTGCTACTCATTGTGACGCCCGGGCCGGTGATGGTGATTGGTCTCACGATCGACTTCCTTACCCTCAGTCTGGTGGCGTACTCGCGCAACGCGGA
The DNA here is from genome assembly GCA_035643845.1 of Gemmatimonadaceae bacterium. Lineage (GTDB taxonomy): Bacteria > Gemmatimonadota > Gemmatimonadetes > Gemmatimonadales > Gemmatimonadaceae > UBA4720. The sequence continues at coordinate 5,135 of DASQPS010000118.1, forward strand.
CCCGCAGGCAAATCTTGCGGAAACCAAACGCAATGGCTGGCGCCTAACCGGAATGGTTATTTGCTGGGCCTTCCTGCTGTATGTCGCGGTCGTGCTGGCGCTTCGTCCGTGGAACACCACGTGGGGCACCACGTCCGCGGAGCGCGGCAGTGCTCTCCCTGGGGATGAGTTCGTGCCGGTGGCGAACTATAGAATCGACCACGGCATTACGATTGATGCGCCGCCCGAGGCGGTCTGGCCGTGGCTGATTCAGATCGGCCAGGATCGCGCGGGATTCTACAGTTACTCGAAACTGGAAAATGCCGTCGGAGCCCACATCACCAATTCGAACCGAATCGTTACCGCGTGGCAGTCGAGACACACTGGTGATCTGGTTCCAGCTGTCTCCGCCAGTTACCTCGGCGGCGCTCTGGGCAGACCGGGTTGGAAAGTCCTCAAAGTCGTTTCCGGACGAGCGTTGATACTCGATGGCTGGGGCGCGTTTGTATTGGAGCCGGTCGCACAAAACAAAACGCGTGTGTTGATCAGAACGCGTGGCGAAGGTGATCCGACATTCGCTGGTGTAATCGGGGCGCCGTTCACGGTGCTGGTGTTTGAGCCGGCGCACCTGATCATGGAGC
>DASQPS010000119.1:0-7480 GCA_035643845.1 Gemmatimonadaceae bacterium
GAGCAACATCGCGACGAGCGCCGTCACCACGCAAAGCGCGATTGCACCGGGACCGCTGACGCCGAGCATCACGACGGACACGCCGTATATGAATCCGGCGAGCATGAGCAGCGTGACGGCCGCGCCGATCCACTCTGCTATCTCACGCACGCGACCCGCGAGCAACGCTGCACCGGCGGCGAAGAGGAGCGGCCAGGTAAAGAGATAGGCGACGCCGGGCAGCAGCAAACTCAGTGCGAGCGCGAGAAGCGCCCACACGACGAGCGCTCCGATGTGCCTGCCCCGCAATGTCGACCATCGGCCAGCGGCAGTGATGATCCCGATCGACGCCGACAGCGTGAGGAGCGCAATGCCAGCGGCGTACCAACCGCTCCAGATCGCGAGCCCGTGCAGGAATGCGCTCGCGATCGCGCCGATCCCGACCGAGATCCCGACGGCAATCAAAGTTGCAAGAATGCCAGCGAGGACTGAGGCGCCAAACGTGAAGGAGGACGAGGACGAGGGGGGACCCGCCCGGCGTGCGGACTTTTGCTCGCGGATTACTAACACTCCGACCAGGACGAGCGCGAGGATGGCCAGTGGGAGCTCGAACGAAATCGGATACACGATGAGCCCGACGAGCGGCAGATCGAAGAAGACGGCGTCGCCGGTGCGCGGACGCGGAAGTGGCTCGCTGGCAAAAGTGCGGGCCATCTCCAGCATGTTCGATCCCTGGTGCTGCACGCTTCCGAGATCGAGGTGCTGGACGTCGTCGTGACTCGTATGGTAAAGCTCGACACCGTCGGCGAACGCAAAGTTGAGCGCGGGCAGTCCTAGCGGCGCCAGCTCCGAGAGGTCGGTGTCGTTCGGCAGCGCACGATAGATTGTCGCGTAAACCGACCCGGTCGTGGGATATCGTGCGCTCCGAAACGCGCGGGCAGCATCGAGATTGCCTGGGCCTGTTTCGAACATCAGTGAGCGCCCGCTCGTCCCGCGAGCGTCGAAGTTGAGAACGACCGCAACGTCCTTGGCCCACGGGTGTTCGCGAACGAATGCGGCCGAACCAAGGAGACCCGCCTCTTCGCCATCGGTGAAAAGAGCGATGACGTCGTGTGACAAGGGCCGCTTGCTCGCGCGGAGCGCGCGAAGAGTCTCCAGCATGGCCGCGCATCCCGATCCGTCATCGGCCGCGGCGGGGCCAGCCTCCACGCCGTCGTAGTGAGTCATCAGCAAGACCGCTTTCACGCTGCGATCAGTGCCTCGAACTCGCGCGAGAATATTCTGAATGCTGCCGGCTTCCTGGTAGCGCGTGCCGATCGCGGTCGTGCGCTGGATTTCCGCGCGTAAGCCGATCGCAGCCAGCTCTCCAACTATGTAATCCCGCACCCGATCATGGTCGGCGGAGCCCATCGGATGCGGCCGCTGCGCAATCGCGCGCACGTGGCGAAACGCTCGTTCGGCCGAGAAAGTGGTGTCAGGCGCTGTTGCCGGAACCGAACGCGGCGGACGCGCTACGCGAAGAATGGACAACGCGCAGAGCGCGACGAGCCAGGCCAGGACAGCGACGCGTTTCAGCATCCGCGGACAAAATAGCCTTGTCGTTGCCCTTTGACATTAGGCAACCGGTTTCACTTTCGCTTTTTTGGTTTCGGCGCAGCGATGCGTTTTTCTTTCTTCGCGGGCGCTGCCTGGCACCGCCAAGCTTCCTGAACCACTACCTCGAGATCGGCGAAGCTAACGGCATCGAGCCGCACCAACACCGCCGGAAATCCAGCATAGTGCGGCTCCGTGAAGAACTTTCCTGGCTCAGCTGAGATCATCAGATCACGTTGCGCGACATTAGCAACGCGCGCGGCGATCACGCTTGGGTTCGGCACGCGTGGTTTCTTCGCTTCGATACGCTCCATCCAGACCCAGATAAATCCCTTGGATTTTCCCTTGTTGAGAACTGAGAACGCGAAACGATCGTCTGCTTCAGTCACATCGGGGAGGGCCCGTGCGATTCGACGAACGTCAGCCTGGGTTGGCATTAGTGATCTCTAATTCGAAGCCGAAGCCGAACAACTATAATTTTCGGCCGCATCCTTGTTGCCGGAGCGATTCCAGACTGCTTTCCGAGGATAAGGACAGAGCGGCCGCGTCTTGAGAACCCCCGTCGACACGTCGCCGTCCTTGCGGTACTGCGTGGCAATAACATTGGTCGGCGCCACGCCATTCTCGACCCAACGCTCGAGCGCCTTCAACATGCTGTGCTCGGGATCGGCGTCCTTGCGCAACCATTGGCCAAAATCGTTCGGGACCTCGCCACCTCCGCAGTGCCTCATGCCGGGCACGAGATAGAGCTGGATGAATTCGTCGACGCGCTTTTGTCCCATCCGAGACACGGCTCGCCTGTAGTAATCGATGCTGCCCTGGGGCGCGTCTGAGGTCCCGTGGTAAATAATGAGCTTGCCTCCGCGATCGCGGAACGTATCGAGCCTTCCCGAGAGGAACGTCCCGAATCCGAAGTGATACGCAGGCGCGCCCGCCATGATACCGTCGTAGTCGTCCGGATATCGTTCCGCTTCCATCAGCGCTTGGCGTCCGCCGTTTGAGCAGCTGCTGAAGTAAGATCGATCGGGAAGCTTTCCGTAGAACGCGCGCACGATGGCTTTTGTCAAAGTCGTCATCTCGTGGATCGCGCGATAATCGAAATCCGTTTGCTTCTCTGGCTCACCCACCGACCACTTTACATCGCGCGGTCCACCGCGATGACCCGTGTCCGTCGATGCGCCGACGTACCCGCTGTTGATTGCCTCGCCCAGTCTGAAATAGCTGAAAGATCCCGCATATCCGCCGTTGCCGGCTCCGAGAAATCTGCCGTTCCATCCGGTCAGGGGAAGCCAGATTTCAACTGCGATGTGAGACCGCTCCGACGGAGCGACAACTACCTGCACTCGGCAAAAAGAAGGCAGTCGATCGTACGCGGAGAAAATCTCAACCGATGGCCGCCGGCGGCCCGCTGGCAAATGAAACGCACCCGGTGGGATAATCGCTGCGCTCGCGACCTTCGTGTCGGCGAGGTTCAGTTTTGCGAGGTCGTCGCATGGAGCGGCGTTCGCTGGCGCTGTCGACCCGAGAGCGAGAGCGACCGCGAACAGCAGTGAAAACCCTGATCTCAAGAAATCACTCCGTTGCGCAGGCTCGATGGACTCGCGCGTCGCGCGTCGAGGCTACAATGTATAGCATGCGCTTACCAATAACCCTCCTCGTCGCCGCCGCCGCCTTTGCCACTGCCGCCGCGACGCCACGTGTTGCGCCGGCCCAGACGAGCCGGCCAATCCTCGCCGTATTCGCCCACCCCGATGATGAGCGAGTGATCGGACCACTCCTCTCGCGTCTTGCGCGAGAAGGACGCGAAACTCATCTCGTAATCGTCACCGATGGCTCGAAGGGAGTTACAGACTTCGCGCACATTCCCGCCGGCGCCGAACTCGCCGCGGCGCGCACCAAAGAAGCGGAGTGCGCAGCCAAGCGACTCGGTGTCCGCAAACTCCATCTCCTGGGCCTTCCCGATGGTGGTCTCGCATCGTTCAACGTCCTGGGCAAGATGAGAGCTGGTATCGCGGCCATCATCGACTCCGTCCGCCCTGGGGTGATCATCACATTCGGTCCGGAAGGAGGCACGGGACATCCCGACCATCGGCTTGTGGGCGACGTCACGACGCAGATAGTCGAAGGGGATGCGCGCTACGCGAATAACATCGACCTCCTCTATGCGTCATTGCCCACCGAGCTTCTGCGTACCGCTCCACGCGCTGAGCCCACGGTGAACGGGATGGCCGAGTCGCTGCTAACGGTGCGAGTGCCGTTCACGGACGAGGATCTGGCCGCGGGGCGCGAAGAGTTCGCGTGTCACAAGAGTCAGTACACACCGACGCAAATGGCAGCGGTCAACGCGTATCTGGCGCATGCGTGGAACGGAACCGTCTGGCTCCGTCCCTGGAACGGAGCGCTGCACAACCCGAACGCGCTCAAACTCTAGACATCCGGAACTATTCGACGCCCATCTTGATCTGAGCGGAGCGCTGCTTCGATGATCGCCATCACCGCGACAGCCTGCTCGGGCGTCACGGGATTGGGGCCAGCTCCCTGCAGCGCTTCCCGGATCGCGACGTAGTATCCGCGCTGATCACCTCGCGCCGCTTCGAGCGAGTGACTGCTTGCGCCGGCTCCTTCGTACACCACGGCATCGTCGGGATCGAATCCCCAATCCGTTGATCCCGGCGACACGCCCGCCCGCAACTGATCCTCCTGCACGTCGGGCTTCATTTTAATCAGGCTCGCGCGATCACCGTGCACCGCGAAGCGGGCGCTCCCGCCGGAGACCAAAGATCCGGCTTGGAGCGTCACGATCATTTCTCCGTAACGCAGCACGAGCTGGAAGAAATCGTCGGTCTTCGCACCTCGGCGCTGCTTAGCGAGAGTCGCCTGAACCGTTTCCGGAATTCCAAATAGCACCAGCGTCTGGTCGATCAGGTGCGGGCCGAGGTCGTAGAGCAGGCCCGATCCGGGCCCGGGCCGCTCGCGCCATCTGTCGCGCACGCCGGGGCGAAATCGGTCGATCCGTGATTCGAACAAGACTACTTTCCCCACGATGTCGTGGCGAATCGCGTTCTGTACCGTGAGGAAATCGCTGTCCCAGCGCCGGTTCTGAAATACCGATAGCAGGACATTTTTCTCTCGCGCAATGCTCGCCAGACGTCTCGCCTGTTCAAGTGTTATGGTGAACGGCTTGTCGACGACGACGTTCTTGCCAGCGCGTATTGCGGCTTCCGCGAGCGGAGCGTGGGTCTCGTTCGGAGTCGCAATTACGACGAGATCTACGTTCCGGTGCGATACGAGCCGGGTCGCATCGGCAACGACTTCGACGTCAGGTAGCACAGCCAACACGTCTGCTGGTCGCCTCGATGACACCGCAGTGATCGCATAGCCTGGTGTCGCCCTAAGGAGGGGCGCGTGAAAGGTCGTCGACGAAAATCCGAATCCCGTCAGCCCAACTCTGATTTCCACCTATGCGCCGAGGAGCTGCTGCACGGCGCGATCGGCCTCGCGAATCGAGTTGCGATGATCGCTGGCGCCCGCGAGATCAGTATTCGCGAACGCGATTCGCCCGTGCGGCTTGTTGCGAAGGATGTCGCGCGGCGCGGGTTTCCCATCGACACCGAAGAAAAAGCCCGGCTGCGGATTCACGTACGCGTGTCCCCATCGATTCAGAATGATCCCGGCGATGTCTCGACGTGGATCGAATCCGCCCGGCGCGAACATGTCGGCCATTTGTTGGCGAATTGTACGCTCGTACTGCGCGAAGGACGTCCCAAGAAGCTCGGCGCGCCCTCGACTGCCCTGCTCTCCAATCGGAAGTCCGGGCTTGGCGAACAGCACTTTAATTGTCAGAACGGTCGGTGAATCGGGGCCGAACGTCGGGCTGATTCCGTCGATCGTCGCGAGCTTGCGCACCGTGAGATCGTCGCCGAGTCCGCCGAACCAGCGACAGCCGGAAATTCCCATCTTGTAGAGAAATCGCCAGTTGTGGACGGCGACGTTCACCATCATGCAGGGCGATCGAAAGAACTGCGCGTACGCGTCGCGATGCGCCGCGGGCAGATCATGAACGATGTGTTTCGTCGTCCAACTTCCGCCGGCCATCACTACTCTTCGTGCTCTGACCTTGAATAGCCGGCCGCCTTTCACGTACGTGATGACGACGTGGGACGCGTCCGCTGGATCGCCTGCGTGCTCTACGCGCACGACCGTTGAATTCAAACGAATGCGCGTCGGATTTTCCGGGCGATCGAGCGTCGAGAACCGTACGCGATTGCGCCACACAGCGTCGACGGTGCGCGCACCAGCGAAGGCGTCGGGTATCAACGTCTTCACCATCAATCGCGCGAACCCGGTGTTGCCGTCGGGGAACATCTGGTCGCCGAGCGTGTCGTCGCCATCCTCCGGGAATTGCAGCTCGATCGCGTAATCGCAGTACGCGGACAGAGCGTCTGGACCCAAGCCGTACCCGCTTCCCTCCACGTGTGACAGGTATTTGCGCACCGTTTCGCGGGTGATGTGATGGCGCGCCATCAGATGATCTTCGAGCGTGATCGAGTCGAGCTGACGCGCAATTGCGTCGCCGTCGGTCATCGGTCGCGGACCTCGATCGTCGACCGTGCGCCATCGCAGCAGCTCGGCTCTGTCGGTATCGCTGATCGGGGCGCCCTCCAGCTTGCGCCGCCATGGATCCATCAGCCACACACCAGCCGGTCGCTCCGTGAAGTGCGGCCCAAAGTAAAATCCGTAGTTCTTCGGCTGGTCGTACGGGCTGTGCGAGAGGGGCATCTCGGGCGCAGGCCCGCGCCAACCCTGATAGTTGAAGGCAGATCGATCCATGCCGATCAGATTGTAGACGGAATCCGTGTACCCGCCTTTCTTCGGGACCAGGAAAATCGCCGACCCCTGATGCGCCACGACGCTCTGCCCATCGACGAGAAATTCGTTGCGCTTTGCTTCGCCCCCGAAGATGGGATGGTTGTCGAGCACGAGACAGCGGCCGCCCTTGTTCTTCTGGAAGAAAACCGCGGCGGCAAGTCCGCTGATTCCACCGCCGACTGACACCATGTCGTAGGTCTCGTCCGTGTCGATCGCATTCGCGATGGAGCGCTCAAAGTTACCGTCGCGCATTGCGTGTCCGACGTTCATCACGTCCCAGGTGTTGCCGTTCGAGTGGCTGTAGTCGCCGACTCCGCCGTAACCCGTCCACACATCGGCGGGGGAAATCGAGTTTGGCAGATGGCCGTGCAGAAACATTCCAGCGCCAGCGAGAAGAGTCCCATTCACAAAATCACGGCGAGAAATCGGCTCGTTCATGCCGAGTCGATCGTCGGCTGCGCCGTTGCGCTTGGGATTAACCGAGTCGGGCACGACGAGTCCCGTTGCTGCCTCTCGTCACCTTTCGTGATAGCGCCGCCGCTTCTGCCAGTCTCCAGAACTGGCGCTCACCAATGATCTTGATCGCGTGCCCCTTGGTCGCGAGGCGCCGAATCTCCAACAGCTTTACTCCGCCAGCTGCTCCGGCAATCTGCTGTGCGTTGGGCCTGCCGCGCACGAGCACGTCGGACATTGGGCCCGGCTTGGTCTCCACTATCGCACCAGCCTTTTTCGCTGCGGCAATCGCTTCCTTACGAGGCCGACTCAGGAAGCCGGTGAACGAGAGACGCCTTCCCTCGAGGCTTCGGATTCGTCCGAGTCGCGGCTGCGTTCCGCGCTTGCGTAGCGCCGCGATCAACTCGCTTGCCGCTTCGTATCGCTTGCCACGGGCGCCGAGACAACGGTAGATGACTTCCTTTAGATGATCACTGCAGGGAAGTCGACGCACATCTTTGCTGCGCACTGTGCGCGTGGTGTCACCGCGAAGGAGCATCGCCGCGATCAATCCCAGCTGATAGATGTCGTCGCGCTGCTGCCACCG
>DASQPS010000120.1:0-28385 GCA_035643845.1 Gemmatimonadaceae bacterium
CGCTCGATCATCGCGCTGCCTTTCCGCCTCGACCTCGATCGCACCGGTGTATTTCTTCTACGGCGTACCGCGGAGAAGACATCGCTAAATGAAGCGGATGTCGAATTCGCGGAAACCGTCGTGAAGAGCGCGATGAACGCGATGCGCCGCGCGCACATGGTGGAAGTCACACAAGCGGACAACATTCGTCTCGAGGCTCTCGCCCGCACCGACCCGCTCACTCAGCTCCTCAATCGGCGGGCTCTGCTCACCCAACTCGGCACTGAAGTCGAGCGCGTACGCCGCTACAACGCGCCCCTCAGCATTCTTATGATCGACGTCGACGAGTTCAAGGCAGTTAACGATACCTACGGTCACCTCGCCGGTGATCAGGTGTTGATCGAGGTCGCTCTCCTTCTCGCCCGAACAGCGCGCAGTGTTGACGCCGTCGCCCGTTACGGCGGCGACGAGTTCGTCATCGCCGTGCCCGAGACAGGCGAAGCGGGCGCGATTGCGTTCGCCGAGAGACTGCGCGACAAGATTCAGGTACACGACTTCGACATCGGCAAAGGCCAGCCGCTGCGGCTCACGGTAAGTATTGGAGTCGCCGACTTTCCGGAGCCCAGAGTGGAGACCGCTGAGGATCTGCTGGACTGCGCCGATCGCGCTCTCTACCGCGCGAAGGCCGGCGGACGGAATCTGGTCTGCGCCTGAAGTAGGACTTCGCGTCGGGGTTAACGGCCCCTCGATCGGCAGTGGCGCTCTTTTCGCTGATGGTTTCGCCAACGCTCGCCACTCATGCCGATGCCATCCTCCTCTCTTCTCTCTCGCATCGCCGTCGTTGGGCTGTTTTTGGCGTCCGGATGCGTCGTTGATTCGTCCAAGAAACAGACCACCGCAGACACTACTCACGCCGCGCCAGTCATAACGGCGACGACCGTCAACGGCGGCACGCATGGCATGACGGAGCGCGTCATGTGGGCCTTTTCGCCGGACAAGAATTCAATCCTGGTCGTTGCTGATCCCTCCGGCGTCGAGAATGAGCCGGTACCCAACGGCTTCTTTTTCGGAGACGAAGCACGCGGCTTCCAGACGCAGGTGGATAGCGTTTGGGACGTACAGCCTTCACCAGACTGGAAGTGGCTTGGTTTTGGTCGCGCGTATACCGTCGTCGATGGCAGCGGAGCCGGCACAGACCTGCTTACGGACGTCTCGCGCCGCACTTCGATCGATACATCGACGTTGCGCGCCGGATCGTTTGCGTCGAGCGGCATGGCGATGTCGCGGGCGATCGCGCAGGCTGGAGTGATTCATGTCCCTGACAATCCGCGCGCGAACGCGGCTGCCGATAGTGCCGCTCCGCACCTCTTTCCGATTGCGCGCGGCTGGCGGGTCCGCTGGACTGCCGATGGCTCGACCCTGGCCCTCGGCAACTCTCCTGCGCGCGCCGTCGACAACGAGCCCAGTCAGACTTGGTCCGCGCTGGATCCCGTGACCGGTGCGCTGCATGGGACTCTTCCCGCAAACTCCACTCTGGCTGACGTGAAGTTCACGCAGGGCCCGACGCTTGATCGGTCGTTGCCGATAGACATGAGCAAGTCACCGCCGATCGAGATCAAACACGGCTCCCAAACTTTCAACGTCGAGAGCGAGCGCGGAGTGATCACACTTGTCGAAACAACTCCGGGTGCAACATCGAAGGCGGCGCCGCGGGTTATCGGAGCTGGGATGGCCCTCGCAGCTACCACCGGTGGACGTTATGTCGTTGCGCTCGCTCCACGAAGCCGGCCGGATCCAAACGAGATGGCAGTCGAGCCGGTGGTGTACACCGTCACCTGGTAGCTCGGTTATCGTCCGATGCGGCGGAGCTCCACGAGCAGACAATGATCCTGAACGACGTCGATCCCCGCGCGAGCGAGTTTCTCCGCGGCTTCGTCGTTTCGAATGCCGAGCTGAAACCACACTGATCGCGGTTTTTTCGCGATGATGTCGTCGACGTGCTGCGGAATGTCTACCGGACGTCGAAACACGTTCACCATGTCGATGTCGCCGGGAATGTCCACGAGCTTGCGGTACACTTTCTGGCCGAGCATCTCCGTCAGCTCTTTGTAGTAGACAGGCACCGGAACGATCTCATATCCCGCCTGTTGCGCGTATTCTGGGACGTAACACGCGGGCTGATCGGCGTTCGGTTTGATGCCGAGCACGGCGATGCGGTGAGTGCTCTCGAGCAGCTGTTGTATCTGATTGGGGCGCTCGAGCAAACGCTCGCGCCAGCTCATCGTGTCAACCGATGACGTCATGAGTTGTCTCTTCAGTCGCGGGGTAACGAGAAACGGACCGCCCGTCTAAATTGCAAGAGCGAGTCCACCAAAAAAATTCCGGAGATAAGCAAGTAATGCGGATGTTAGTACTTGGCGCGGGACTTCAGGGCTCCGCGTGTGCATATGATCTGCTCCAAAATCCAGAGGTAAAGGAAGTCCGTCTAGCCGACTTGCACACCGCCCACCTCACCGATTTTCTGGCGCCGTACTCTGGCAAGCGCCTGATTTTCACCCCGCTCGATGTGCGCGACAAGGAAGCGGCGATCGCACTGATGCGCCAGTGCGACGCCGTGATGAGCGCCATTCCCTATTACTTCAATTACGAACTGGCACAGCTGGCAGTGCAGGCTGGCGTGCACTTCTGCGATCTCGGTGGAAATACCGAGATCGTATTCAAGCAGAAGACCCTCGACGCGGAGGCGAAGAAAAAGAAAATCACAGTAATCCCTGACTGCGGCCTCGCTCCCGGAATGGTGAACATTCTTGCGGAGTACGGAATTGCGCAGCTCGACCAAGTGGAAAGCGTGAGGATTTTCGTTGGCGGTCTGCCGCAGCATCCTGAGCCACCCCTCAACTACCATATCGTGTACTCACTCGAGGGAGTGCTCGATTACTACACGACGCTATCCTGGGTACTGCGTGGCGGGAAACGGACGCAGGTGAAAGCGCTATCGGAGATCGAGCCGATAAAGTTCAAAGGCTCGGTTGGTGAGCTCGAGGCATTCCACACCGCCGGCGGGCTGTCCACGATGGCGTTCCGGTACGAGGGAAAGATTCCGACGATGGAGTACAAAACGCTTCGCTATCCGGGCCATGCGAAGATCATGGAAGCGATTCGCGAGCTTGGTTTGCTGGAGTTGAATCCTGTCGACGTGAAGGGAATGAAAGTCGTCCCTCGCGATCTCGTCGTTGCCGCTATGGGTCCTCGCCTCAGCAAGCCGAACGGACACGACCTCGTGGCGCTGCGTGTGGTGGTTGAGGGTCAGAAGAAAGGCAAGCGGAAAACGATCGGCTGGGAGCTCGTCGACTACTACGATGAGAAGCACGACATCAGCGCCATGGAGCGTTCGACGGGCTATTCGCTGTCCATCACTGGTCAGATGCAGGCCCGCAACGAGATTGGAAAGTCGGGAGTGTTCACGCCCGACGAAGCCATTCCTCCCGAGAAGTACATCAGCGAGCTGGCGAAGCGGGGAGTCGTGATCAAGGAGATGAAGTAGCCAGCTCAGCCGTGTCCGCAGCGCAAGCTCTACGGTACAAGCTCAGCCCGTACATCTGCGGGTAACTCCTTGCTGCCGCGCGAGTTACGGCAGCGCTTCGTAGCAAAAAAGGGTTTCTTTCCGACCCGAAACCCCTTATATTCAAAGTGTAAACATTTGTCGGTCCAAGCCGTTTGGATGCCGTACAGTCCGCTACTCGCGCACTGGATTATTCGGCATTCAACCCAAGCGCCGATTCCAGCAAAGGAGGATTTGTGAACCGCTTCGACTCGATTCGCAATTCCGGCCTGGCGCGGAACATTGGTCTGACGGGCCTAGCAATGCTCGCTGCCGTTTACACCGTTCCCCGCGTTGGCTCGGATACGAACGCAATTCAAACTGAGCTGGCCAAGGTGATCGTCTCGCCCGTGAATCCGGGGACGGACGGTTCCTCCGCCAACTGGGATCTCCCAAATCTCGACAACCCAAAAGTTGACTCCTGGGTCAGGCTCTTCGCGACCGATCCGCGGGTGAAATCCCGGTTTGCTCTTTGGCTGGATCGCAAGAGCACGTACGAGCCCATGATCTCGGCCAAGCTCGAGCAACACGATATGCCGCAGGACCTGATCTATCTCGCGATGATCGAGTCGGGATTCAACCCGAAGGCCAAGTCGCCGGCAAAGGCAGGAGGACTGTGGCAGTTCATCAGCGAGACGGGTCAACGTTATGGGCTTACCGTGAACAGGCACGTCGACGAACGGAATCAGCCCGCGAAAGCGACCGACGCCGCGCTCGCTTACCTGTCGGATCTATACGATAGGTTTGGGTCGTGGTACCTCGCCGCGGCTGCGTACAACACCGGAGAGAATCGCGTCGCGCGCATCATGCGGCAGGTCACTGGCAGCGAGAAGGGCACCGACGCCGACTACTATCGTATTTCGAAGCTCTTGCCCAAAGAGACGCAGGACTACGTGCCGATGATGATCGCGGCCGCCCGCATCTCGAAAAATCCGGCGAAATACGGCTTCAGCACCGGAGACAGCGCCGCTAATTAATGTTCGGCGAGCAGATAGATGCCGGCGATCGCGAGGAGAAAATAAGGGACGAGCACTGCGGCGCCGGCGTAATCTTTTGCCACCCTCTGACCGAAAAAAAGCGCAGCTAGATTCACCGCCGACACGACGGCGCCAAGAAATGCAACGGTTGGATCGTGGGTGACGAGAAGCACGAGACACCCTATGCCGTTGAGCGCACCGGCCGCAACCTCGAGAACAGTGATGACGGCGAACATCGGGCCGACCGTGCTGGCGAGCGGACTCTTTGCAAAATGTGCGGTCAGGTACTCGCGATTTCCCTGCCGATCAACGACCTTGTCGATTCCTGACTGGAGAAAAAGGATCGCGAGAAATGCCGACACCAGAATCTGCAGGATGTACGAGGCGGTCTCGGGCGAGCTCACGTGTGGCATGGCGTTATTGTAGCATCTTGCCGAGGCAACTGTCCAATACCCCGGCGGATGCTCCGCCCCGCTAGAAAGGGTCACACCCTTGTCGTCGCTGTTTTTCTCATCGGCTGCGGGCCGCACGTACCGGTGAAGCCATTGCTCGCTCCTCGCAGCGCCGATGGTGCGGGCATGGTCGGCGCTTCCCGGCAGTTAGTAGTCGTCACGACGCCCAGCTGGACCTCGACGACCGGAACCATGGTTCGCTTCGAGCGAGCGGTCGCGGGTGACGCCTGGAATCGTCTTGGCGATCCGAACCCCGTAGTGGTCGGCAGAACCGGCATTGCGTGGGGCGTAGGTTTCGACGTATCGAATGAAGGCCCGTCCAAACATGAAGGCGATGGTAAAGCGCCCGCCGGAATTTTCCCACTCGACACTGTTTTTGGTTTTGCGCCGACGGACTCGATGTCCGCGGCAAAGCTCCCGTACGTTCAGGTGCTTCCCACCACCGACTGCGTCGACGACACCACGTCCGCTCATTACAACACCGTTGTAGATAGATCTCGAATCGCGCGCGTCGACTGGAACAGCGCCGAGCACATGCGCGAGGTGGCGCAGTACGAGATCGGTGTCATCGTGGGGTATAACGCGGCGCCACCGCTCAGAGGTCGTGGCTCCTGCATCTTCCTGCACATCTGGGCGGGCCCGGATTCTCACACCGCGGGATGCACTGCATTCGACGAGGCCAGGCTGCGGGATGTCATCGAGTGGCTTGACGCGGATAGGCGTCCGCTGCTCGTGCAGCTCACGGCAACCGAGTATGAGAGGTTGCGCGGCGCCTGGCGGTTGCCCGCGCTCTAGAGTCTAGCTCTCAGCCCAAGGCTCAGAGTGCGGCCGGGAACGACTGTGATGTTGTCCGGCTCACCGCGCTGTTGATTTAGAAGATTTTCGCCGCTCAGCGTGAAAGCCAGTCCCGAGAACAGGTTTCGGCTAATGCTCGCGCGCAGCCGAGTGACTCCGTTGTAGTGCAGCCAGTAGCTGCGTAACTGCTGCCCGACGAGCGCGGCGTCAGTCTGGGTTGAATTCGAGAACGCGCCCGCGAGTGCTATCCAATCGTAGTTGATCCAGTCCCACGACCTCGACGCGGTGACCGACCCGCTCCAACCGATGCCGCCCATCGCCGCGGTGATGCTTCCCGTTCGCGCCGGAACCTCGAGCATTCTGTCGCCTGCTTGGAGATCGCCCGTATAGCGACTGGCGACACGGCGCACCCGGCTGTCGACTGTCGAGAATGTACCGGCCAGCGATAGGGCGGAGATTCGGATGTCGCTTTTCAGCTCCCATCCACGGTTCGTGATCTCGCCGACGTTCTGGAGCGCGTAGTCGATATGCCGGTCCTGCGGATGCACAGGTCCGGGATAAGCGATCTGATTTTCGTTACTCGACGAGCCTTCTGAGCGGCCATTCGTGCTCGCGTAGGCGACGCGTTGAATCAGTCCGGAGGCGAGCTGGTCGAAACGCGTAACTTGCAGATCAAAAGTTCTGCCGACGAAGAAATCCAATCCTGTTTCAATACCCGATTGTTCCTCGGGTGCGAGTGCTAGTTGGCCGTCGTCTCCTCTCGGATCGAACCAGGCCGTGCCGCGAGCGGCGGTGGCCGCAGGCCGGATACCACGACCGTACGCCGAGCGGAGCTTGATGGTGAGCGCTCCATAGTCGTGAAGAACTGCGGCGCCGACCATCGGCAGAACTGAGACCGTACTTGCGCCAGGCACGTCGTTTCTCTCCAGTCGCAATCCGGTCGCCAGAAATCCGGCATCGGCCCACGACAGGTTCGTTTGTGCGACGCCGGCAACAGTTCGTCGCTGAATCGGCGCTTGCGGCGCCACGCCAGGCGTAGGTGGCGCAGTATCGGGCTGAGGCTCGAAGGAAAGAAGCGAGCTTTCGCCGGACAAGGTTACCGACGCTCCCAGTCTGTCGGGATCGCCCAGCTTGGCTACGCTGCTCGCGCGCAGAGTTACGAGGTTCGCGCTTCCGCCGGCGGTTCCGATATCGGGCGCTGCGGCGGAAGGAAGCGGCGTATGATAGTCCGCGAGATTCCTCAGACGGCTCCCGTCGAAGCCTGCGACGATCGCGTGCGACCAGCGCTCATTCTGAATGAACGTTGCGCTTCCACCAGCCGTGTATTCGCGAACCGACTCCGGGGTCGTCACGCCGGCGCGTGTAGCGCTGAGCGAATCCCGAAATAGCGGACTGAACGGATCGGCTGACCGGCTTTCGAACGCTCGCGCCATCGCGGTGCCAATGAATTTCGAGCGCACCATTCGGAAACCGGCGTTCCCCGACTCATTTCTCACAAACGCGCCCGGCAGATATTCCCCGACACCACCCGACGTGAGGCTTACACTACTCGATTGAGCCGCGGCTCCCTGCCGGATGGTGAGCGCGTGATCCTGCGTAATCGCCGACCGCGTCGTGTACGCGCTTGACGCCGCACCCACTGCGGACCGCAGCTCCGCGGTCGCACCCGCATCAGACCCATCGTGTCGTGTCACGATGTTGATGACGCCGCTGATCGCATCGGTACCGTACATCGCCGCGCCTTGCGGGCCACGAATTATCTCAATCCGTTCGACAGTCTCAGGACTGAGCTGCGTGATCAAGAGCGGATTGGCGAGCTCGATACCGTCGACGTAAATCTTTGGATAGCTGGCGCCGAAAGAGCTCGTCCCGCGAATGCTCCCGTAGTGCGCAATGAGCGATGTAGGAGGGCTCTGCCAAACCCATAAGCCCGGCACGGCGTCGCTCAGCGCCTGCATCAGATTTCCCTCGGAGTAACGCGCCAGCTCGGCACCGCTTACCACATTCATCGCGATGGTGAGACGACGAACCGGCGCTTCGATCGCGTTGCCCGTCACTACAATGCGGTCTAGGACACGCGGCGGCGGGTCCTGTCCGCCAACTGGCTGGAGGGGCGAGAGTACAACGTGTTCTCCGCCGGCGGACACGGGGAGTAGTGAAGTTCCGCGGAGTAGCATCGCGAGCGCTTCGCCCAGATAAACGGAATCGAACGCAGCGCACACGCGGCTATCGAGCGGCACTGCCTCCGTGGCGTACGAGAGCCGAACACCCGCGTCGGCGGAAATTCGGTCCAGCGCCTCGCGGACGGAGATGTCGCGCGCGTGAAGCGACACTCGGCGGTCAAGCGGAGAAACCCAGTTGGTAACTGAGGCGAGAAGGTCGTGCGACGACGCGCACTCCGCCTGCGCCGCCGCGCGCGAAGCGATGCACAAGGGAATTGCGAGGAGCAGGATTTTCAGGCGGAGCATGATGGGTGCAGCGCGCGCCCTGCCGCCCCGACTACCGGCGACGGCCGGGCGCGTCGGTCCGAGAGAGGGTAGCGACGTTGCCCTGTCGCTCGAGGTGTGCGCCGAGCGAAAGCGCGATGACGTTGAGAACTCGGTCAACGGACTCACCAGAGAAAGATGCCGTCAGGTGTAGGTTCGCAAGCGTTGAATCTGCAACCCTCAGCCTTACTCCATACCAGCGATAAAGTTCTGCGCCAACCTCGATGAGCGGCGCATCGCGGAACACGAGCCGACCCTGAACCCACGCGAGGTCATCGTCCACAACGGCGGATCGCTCGATCGTCACAAGCCCGACGGAGCTCACAGTGGCGCGATCGCGCGCATTGAGTCTCGCCTTCGAACTAGTGACTGCATCTTGAGGCCCAACCGTCACAACACCTGAATCGACCGCGACTCGCACTCCGCCGCTATCGTCCGTTTGTATGGCGAAAGCCGTACCGACGTCTTCAACAGACATGGAGCCAACCCTCACTGTAAACGGATGAGAAGCGTCGTGCACGACGCTGAAGTATGCTTCGCCATCGAGTACTACTGACCGGTTATCGGAGCTGTTCTCGACCACGAGCCTGCTGGTCGGTCCCAGAACGACTCGCGTTCCATCTGCGAGCTGGAACTGTCGCCGCTCGCCGACAGAGGTCGCAAAGATCGTTGGGCCGGAATCGGTACGGTGGACTTTTTGCCAGAACAATCCGCCGCCGATCACGATTACGAGCGCCGCAGCGGCTCTAAGGTAGGGAGCGAACGCGTTGCGCTTTTCTAGAGGAGTAATCCGAACAGGTTCCGGAACTAGGCGCGGTATGGACAGACGAGACTTTACGCGACCGAGCGCATTTTCGACGTCTAACTCCTTTGGTTCGTCGCGAACGGTGTTGGCAAGCGCGGCGCGCAATGCGTTAACCATCTTCAAACGATCCGCGTCGGCCTCGAGCCAGGCTCGGGTTGCCTGCATTTCCCGAGGCTCCGCCTCACCCGCGAGGTAGCGGGCGATTCGATCCCAGTCTTCGGGAAGGATTGGCGGGGAATCACCCTCGGAATTCGCCATATTCATTAATAAGACAGACACCTGAACCGGGCGCTACCCTACTTGGACACCCAGGACGCACACGAGCGGGAACTACAGGAGCGAATCCGGGCAGGCGACGAAGGAGCATTCGACACTGTATTCCGCGAAAATTACGCGCGACTTGTACGGATGGCTGAATCCGTCGCGCGCGATTCAGCAGCAGCCGAAGAAATCGCGCAGGAAGTGTTACTACAGTTTTGGCGCAGGCGGCGAGAGCTGAGAGTAGAGCAAAGTATCGCGGGTTACCTCCTTCGCTCGACGAGGAATCGCGCGCTGAACCACGTCCGGCACGAGCGCATCGTGGCGCGCGAGCTCGCCGCGACGAGTCTCGATGCCAGAGAATTCCCCTCCGCCGACGCCGATACCCTTGGCGGAGAGCTGGATCGCGCGGTGCGACACGCGATCGAAGGTCTTCCCGAACGCTGCCGCGAGGTCTTTGAGATGAGTCGCGACCAAGGGCTGCGCTACGCGGAAATCGCGACCGTCCTCGAGATATCTGTGAAGACCGTCGAGAAGCGAATGGGTCAGGCGCTGGCGGAGCTTCGCATCAGGCTGAGCCCATGGCTCGAAAAAGATTTCGGAAAAAAGGGGTAGGGTAGTCGCGGGGTAGAGTGTCTCTCTACCAGAACCAAGGCGCGCCCGTGGCGCGCGTGCAAACCTGGAGAGACATTAATGCGAAATCAGCTCAACATCGTTCTCGCCGCCGGCGCCGCTCTCATTGTTGCGGCGTGCGCGAGCGACATGGGAACCTCGCCGATAGCTTCGACCGAAGCGGCAGCGGCTCTGATGACGGCTCCCATCGGCTTCGACCAGATTAACACCAGCTTCGTTGGTAGCTCGAGCCTTACAGATGGATTCATGCCTTCGGGCGACGGTCCAGGCTGGGGCGGTCATCGCGGTGACGGTGAGCGCGGACCCGGTTGGGGCGCGTTCATGGGCGGTGGGATAGGCGAGGCGTGGATCGGAGGAATCCCGTTCGGTGGAGGAATCGGCCGCGGACCGTTTGGTGATCTTGACGATGACGACAATTGCGCTTTCTCGACTTCGACGAATCGGGTCGAATGTGCGCAGACCACTCACGGTGGATTGACTGTGAATCGATCCTTCTCGTTCCTCGACGCGTCCGGCGCCGTGGAGCAGGCATTCGATGCGGCAAACACCAATACGGTCAACGTCAAGACAAGCGTGTCAGGGACCAGACAGCATCACGAGACCGTAGCGAGTACCATCAGCAGCTCGAGTGATTTCACCGTGAGCGGTCTCGCCTCAGGAAGCACCGAGCGCACTGTTAATGGCGCAGCGGCCGGAACGGAGACCACGACTGGCACCAGGGACGGTGTACCGTTTACGGCGACGCGTATCGCCGGAGACACCACCACCGGGCTCGTGATCCCGCTCCAGGACAACCATCCGACTTACCCGACAGCTGGGACGGTGATTCGCGGCATGCAGGCGACTATAACTCCAAACGGTGGGACCCCGTCGACGTCCTCACGTCGTGAGGTAATCACCTATGATGGATCGGCAACGGCGACTGTAGTGATCACGCAGGATGGCGTCACGAAAAACTGCACGAAACCGCTCCCGCACGGTCGTCTGACTTGTCAGTAAGCAGCATGTAGTGGGTACAGGTTCGTCGGCGCACCCAGGGCGAATCTGTAGCTGACCCTCAGTCCGGTCTCGACTCGCACCGAACCGGGCTGGGGGTGTTTTTTTTGGGGGGTCTTTTCTTATTGTAGGCTGTCGACCCTGGCGATCCGCTTGGCTTTCTCGCACAAACTCCGCAGCTCGGCGTGACTTAGTTCTTCCCAGCCAAGCGGCACCGGAACTAGTCGGCGCTTTTCATCGAAGGATTCGAAGGTCAGCCACCCACTCCCGTAGCCTTCGCCGAGCGTTATTCGCCGCTGACTGACGATGCGTCGGTCGGCACCGCTGCGACGCTCGGTGCCGCGCCATGGGAGCCGGGTCAGGTTTCGCCGATCGCTCGCGGACGTCCGCCGCTCGATCCTCGTCGGCTGCGAGTCCCACACCTGCCAGTACGCTCCATCTCTGTCTACGAAGGTCCGGTATGCCATAGGATCTATAACCTCACGCGGAGTCACACGCGATTGCACTGAGCGGGGGTGCAGGAACAATGCCCCAAGGGCGTCTTTCTCTGGCCAAAAATATGTTTTTGTTGCCGCCTATCGGGCGAAACTCGCCAGTGTTTCGCTCATCACATCGATCATCGACTTGGCGGTCCAGCGATCGCTTCCATTGTAGAGGAATGAGAACGCCAGCACCTCACCATTGACTGCGGTGACGTAGCCGGCGAGTCCGATCACCTCATTTGTAGTACCCGTCTTGGCGTGCAGGTTTCCCTCAGCCGGCGTATTCCGCATTCGACGCTTGAGCAGCTCCGAATCGCCCGCGACGGGAAGAGACGAGTGAAGCCACGGGCCCCACGAGGAACGGTGCGCGTAGCCCAGCAGTTGAACCTGCGACCGTGGGGTAACGCGATCGAGCGTCGAGAGACCGCTCCCATCGGCGAAGAACAGTCCGGAAGTATCGGCGCCGGCTTTTTTCGCGAAGAAGTCTTCGAGCACCGCGCTCGCGTTCTTCACGCTTCCGACTTCATCACGATTGGGGCCCCGCGCGGCGTCCCGAAAAAACAGCTCGGCGTAGTGGTTGATGCTCTCGCGGTTCATCGCGGCGATCATGCTCGCAAGAGGCGGTGAGAGAAGCCCAGTGATCTTCGTGGCGGTCGCCGGCGTCTTTCCAAGCCGAACCGGGCCGTCGACGCGAATTCCACGGGCAACCAATGCGTTTCGGAATGCGCCAGTTGCAAAGCTCGCCGGGTCTTCGACGATGTACACGTACTTCCGCGTGCCGGCCCTGCTGCCAATCGATCCGCTCGCCTGAATGGTGCCATCGCTTTGCTTGCGGAAACCGAGCCGAGCGCCGCCGCCCGAAACGGTGCGAACGTTCGCGACCAACGGAATGGTGCTGGTGGACGGCTCGAGTGTCACCGTTGCTGGCTTTCCTGGTGTCGTCGGAGTCACCGCGACCGCGATCAGGTTCTCGTTGAGCGAGAGCGCGGAGACCCTCGCCGCGTAGGACGCCTGGAGATACCGCGAGAGCCATCCATCAGGGATCTTCTGATCGTCGAATCCGGTGGCGTCTCCGATAACAGCCCCGGTTATGTGCTTGATGCCCTGCTGCGCGACGAGGTCAGCGAGGCGATTCATCGGCGCTGCCGCACCACCCGGAAGGAATTTCCCGGACAAGGCCGGATCGCCATCGCCCCGGATGTAGATATTTCCGTTCAGCGTGCCGTCGCCCGCAACGGAGCCGTCACGCAGCGCGTCGGTGCTAAGGCGGTACTCAGGCCCGAAACGCTCGAACGCGATCGCACTCGTGAACAGCTTCATCGTCGAGGCGGGCAGCATCGGCTCGCCGACGTTTTGAGCGTAAAGCGTATCGCCCCGAGTGAGGGAAACCACCATCGCGCCCCAGTTTCCACTTCTTGTGCGTGCCGTCAACCCTGCGAGTGTTGATGCGACATCGGCGGCGCTTTTGGGGGCCGTATATCGGACGACTGGTGCAGCAGGCGGCCTTCGCCTTCGCGGCCTGCGTCGCGTGACGGTCTGTCTCTTTTTTGTTTGTGCTTCGGCGGTTGTCGGAGCAGCGCCGCAGAGCGTCAGCCCGATCAGTAATCCGATCTGGATTTTACGAGAGAACATCCGTCCTCATACATCCCTTTTGCAATTCGATTCGACTCCGCACGAACGGAGCGTCCCGGAGTGGCGAGAAAAGTGCCAATGCTCGCGTGCGAAAACATTTCGTCGGCGATGACGGCCTCGCTTGGAATATATGGGACGAGAGCGTATTTTCCCCAATCCATCGTCACCGAACCGCATCAGGAGTACGAATGGCTGAGCGGGACCATCAATTTATTCGCGAAGGCGTAATCACCGGCTGCATTGGAGCCACCGCGATCGCACTTTGGTTTCTGGTCGTCGACGTCGTGGCTGGCCATCCGTTCTACACTCCCGATTTTCTCGGTCAGGGACTCGTAAGCGTCCTCGGGAAAGCGTCCATGGCAGACACCAAGTTCGTGCACGTCGCCGCCTACACGGTTTTTCACTATGCGGCGTTCATTCTGGTGGGTATCGTGCTGACGGTAATCGTTCACCAGGCGGCCCGCACACCCGGAATTCTCGCGGGACTTCTCGTTGCGCTCGTGGTGATGACGATGGGGTTCTACATGATCGCGGCGGCGTTCGCGCACAGCGCGCTCGGTGGGTTGGCGTGGCCGCAGATTTTCATCGCGAACATCATCGCGGCGGTTTTGATGATCGGATACCTGTGGCGGACTCATCCGCTCCTGAGCGGCCATCTCAGGCGCGCACTCGAGGGCACTGACGACTAAGCCGTCGACGGTTTCCAGTCAACCTGTGCGCCCGCGGTCGAGTCCTCGCCGCGGGCGTTCCATTTGAAGAACACGACGCTCATGATGATGATGAAGATCAGCCCGCCGGGAATCCACATAATCAGTCCACCGAGCAATTGATCTTCAAGCGGAGAAAGCGGAAAGATGCGCGGTGCGGCGCTGTACGCGGGATAGAGCACGTGGTCCGACATTGCGATGTAGACCGCGACGATCGACATCGGGATGCTCATGAGAAATGTGTAGAGCATCTGTGCCGGGTACGCCAGGCGCGGGAGCTCGGGCAACTGACTCATGAGTGGCCACCACATCAGCACAGCCGCCGTCATGAACATCAGATGCTCGACGATGTGAATGTTGTGGTGCGCCATGGCCGTGTTGTACAGAGGCGGCAGATGCCACGCGGCGATGGTCGCATTGAAGGTCACGAACGCTACGGGTGCGCGGGTGAAGAACCGCGCCACCGGGCGCACCAGCCTGTGTGAAAGCGGACGCCGAAGCATCCACCCCGGCACTCCTGCCAGGAGCAGCGGGGGCACGGCGAGCGTGAGCAGGAGATGCTGGACCATGTGGGCGCTGAACAGATAGTCGTCGCTCAGATCGTGGAGCGGACCGTTCAGCGACGCGAACATTAACAGCAGTCCGGCAGCGAAAAAAAGCTTCTGCCCGGTCGTTGGGTCTTTGTGAAGTTTACTCGCGGCCCACAGGTACAGTGCGGCGAGCCCTGCAATGCCGATGACGGTACTCGGATGAATCGACCACGTCCACAGATTGAAGCTGACTATGGGGTGGAGCAGTGCCAGCAACAGCATACTACATGATCTTGAAGTAGAGGTGCCCGAACAGGAACATCAGCGAGATGAGAATTACGCCGGCGATTAGCAGCGGACCGGTGAAGAGCACTCGAAAGAGCCTGTGATCGTACTTGAGATGCATGTAGAACATGACGACGATCGCGAACTTGAGCGCCGAGAGAATGAGCAACGTGGGAACGAATCCGCGACCGGCCACGAACGACGGGATGTAGTAGGCCCAAACCTCGCCGATAGTGATCAAACCGAGGATTACAGCGACTTTCCAGTACGTGCCCCAAGTGGGGTGCTCATGTTCTTCGCCGGTGCCAGGCACGTGCGCCGCCGCTTCGGCAGAGTCGGGGAGATTTCGAATGCTGGCGTGGCTATCCATGGGTTCTGCCCGCTAGTGGATGAGATAAACGAGAGTAAAAATCGCGATCCAGATCACGTCGACGAAGTGCCAGTAAAGCGCCGCGATGTCGACGAGCAGTGAGTCTTTTGGACCCAGTCCTCGACGGTAGTCGATCGCGAGCAGCGTCACCAGCCAGATGACGCCAGCGGTGACGTGCGCGCCGTGAAATCCCGTGA
The DNA here is from genome assembly GCA_035643845.1 of Gemmatimonadaceae bacterium. Taxonomy (GTDB): domain Bacteria; phylum Gemmatimonadota; class Gemmatimonadetes; order Gemmatimonadales; family Gemmatimonadaceae; genus UBA4720. The sequence goes on from DASQPS010000120.1 coordinate 15,186, forward strand.
GTGTAAAGAACGACGACCCGAAGAGATTCGTTCGGATGCTGAGGCCTTCATGCACGAACGATGTGAACTCGTAGGCCTGAAATCCCAAAAACGTCGACCCCGCGATTGCCGTCATCCAGAGCCAGAGTCTGGAAGAGCCGAGTATCCGGTCGCCGCGAGTGTGCTTGGGCTTATTCTTGTTTTCGACGGCTGCCAGGGCGAGCACCATGAAAAGCGAGGACATCAATAGCACGAACGTGGATGCCGATGTCACCGGGATGTTCAGGATTGCTCGGAAGTGATGTCCGGTCGTCGGATCCGTCCACGCTTCGTGCGGGAAGGGACCGACGACGCTTCTTCCCTTATAGATCAGATACGTCGATATGAGCGACACGAAGAGCATGCACTCCGAGCCGATGAACGCCCAGATCGCGACTTTTCGGCTGTCGAGGCCGAGCGTCGTGTAGTGGTGGGACGTCGGCGCGTGCGCGGCGGCGGCAGTGGCTGTCATCCTAGTGGTGCTCCGGCTCGAGCGGGGAAAGCAGCCAGCTGTAAAGACTGAGAACCAGTATGGCGGCGCCCACTCCGATTAGCGCACGGGTCGTAATCAGTCCGCTGAACATGACGACCAGGCCGAGGGCGACCAAAAGCGGCTTGATCGTCCCGTAAGGTATGATTATCCCCAGATCCGCGGGCGTCTTGCCTTCTTGGGAATTGATGCGTGCGCTCTCGTGATCGGCTTCTCTTCCTTCCCAGAGTGGGTATCGGCTCGTAACCGTCGGAATCTTGGCAAAATTGTACTCCGGCGGTGGACTGGGAATGCTCCATTCGAGCGTGCCGGCGCCCCACGGATTGGAGCCCGCGATTTCACCGGACTTTCTGCTCTTGAAGAAGTTGTAGATGAAGAAAGCGGTCGCGATCGGCCAGAACGCCGCACCAATGCTGGACATCGCGTTGTAGAGGCTCCAGCCCTGGCCGGAGTCGTAGGTGTAAATGCGGCGCGGCATCCCGAGCATCCCCGAGAAGTGCATCGGGAAGAAAGTCAGATTCATGGCGATGAAAGTGAGCCAGAAATGGATCTGGCCGATTTTCTCGTCCATCAGTCGGCCCGTGATCTTCGGGTAGTAGTGGTAAATGCCACTGAAGATTCCCATGATCGATCCACCGACCAGCACGTAGTGGAAGTGCGCCACGATGAAATAGGTGTCTGTCTGCTGGAGATCGGCTGGCGGAGATGAGTGCATGATCCCCGAGATGCCGCCGATCGTGAAAAGCCCTACGAGCGCGATGCTGAACATCATCGCGGTTGTGTACCGTATCGAGCCCTGCGCCATTGTCGCGATCCAATTGAAGATCTTCACCCCAGTTGGGATCGCGATCAGCATGGTCGTCAAGCTGAAGAACGTGTCAGCAATTGGACCCATTCCCACCGCGAACATGTGGTGCGCCCAGACGCCGAAAGCGAGCACCGCGATAAGAATTCCCGAATAGACCATCGTCGGATATCCAAACAGCGGCTTCTTCGAGTAGACGGGGATTACTTCGGAGACGAGGCCGAACGCCGGAAGAATGAGGATATAGACCTCCGGATGTCCGAAGATCCAGAAGAGGTGCTGCCAGAGAAGTGGATCGGCTCCCGCTGTCACCGTATTGTAGAAGTTCGTTCCGAAGAACCGGTCGAAGAGCACGAATACGAGTGCTATCGTAAGCACGGGGAAAGCCAGCACTAGCAGGACCTGGACGATGAACGCCATCCAGGTGAACATCGGCATGCGCATTAGCGTCATGCCCGGCGCGCGGAGGTTGATGATCGTTGTCAGAAAGTTAAATGCCGCCGCGAGCGATGATATTCCGAGGATCTGCAGGCCAATGACCCAGAAGTCGATGTTGATTCCCGGCGAGTAAGCTCGTGATGTCAGCGGCTGATATCCGAACCAGCCCCCGTTCGGTGCGGCGGCGAACAAAATCGGGATCGAGATGAAGAGTCCGCCGAACAGATATACCCAGTAGCTGAACGCGTTGAGACGGGGAAAGGCGACGTCGCGCGCCCCGATCTGCAGCGGGATCAGGAAATTGAAAAACGCTGCGGAGAGCGGCATGATCGCAAGGAAGATCATCGTCGTGCCGTGCATCGTGAAGAGCTGGTTGTAGAACTCCGCCGAGACGATATGCTGATTCGGCGCGCCGAGCTGCGCGCGCATCACCATCGCCTCGAGTCCGCCCCAGACGAAGAAGCCGAGCGCGGTGTAGAGATACAGAATCCCGATGCGCTTGTGATCGACGGTGGTGAGCCAGCTCCAGAGGCCGGTATGTTCTCCCGAGTATTCCCCGCCGTACGCCGGGGCTGATATCGCGGTAGTAGCCAAGTCTTCTCTCCGGTTACTTCAGTGCAGATAGATAAGCGACGATGTCGGCGATCTGCTGATCCGTGAGGCCGCCATTTGCCGCCGTGACTTTCGTCTTGAGTTCAGGATCGTATTCATTGAGGCCAAGCGTCGGCATGATCACCCCAGGCTTCATCTTGCGCGCGTTTTTTATCCAGAGCGCGAGATAAGCCGCCGTGTTGGGGAACCTTCCCGCCGCAATTGTACTGCGCGACCCGACGTGCGTGAGATTCGGTCCGGTGATTCCCATCGCCGCGGGGTTACCTGTGATCGTGTGGCATCCGATGCACGCCGCGCCCGAAAAAACCTGCTTGCCTCGTGCCGCATTCCCGGTGAGACCGGCGGTGAACTTCAGATCAGGCGGAATGGAAGAATGCGGCACGGCAAAATCGGGAATCTTGTTGCGCGGGAAGATGTAGCCCGGCGGAAGCGACCCGGCCGTCGACGCGAATGTCGCGGCCGCCGCTGCGCCCGTCGCTGAAGCCTGAGCGCCGGGGTTTGCCGCTGGGTTCATCGGCCTCGCGATGGCCGGCTGCGTGCCACCGATTGCCTGAGTGCCCGAGCTTTGCTGCGCGACTTTCTGCGCTGCCGCTTGCGCGGGCTGGCTCGGCCCGCCCGGCCCCGTCGGCGTCGTCACGAGAGCTCCCTGTGCTCCGTTGCTCGGCGCCTTTGTCGCGACGGCGCCGAACTTCGCCGGTGATTTCTGCCCCTCGACCCACGACGCAAACTCTTCCGGAGTGACGGTGAAAACCCTGAAGCGCATGTTAGCGTGCGACGTGCCGCAGTACTCGGCACAGAATCCGTTCCACACGCTGCTGGCGGTTGACGAGTCCGGCGTGTACCAGACGTAATTCGTGCGGTTGGTGACTACGTCCCGCTTCCCGCCGAGTTGCGGCGTCCAGAAGGAATGAATGACGTCGGCCGAACGAAGCCTGAAATTCACCGTTCGCCCGACGGGCAGGTAGATCTCGTTCGCCGTCGTGATTCCATAATCGGGATATTTGAATTCCCACCACCATTGGTGTCCCGTGACGTCGATGTTCAGCGAGCCCGGCGCTGCCTGCGCCTGGGTGATGAAGATCGTGCGAACCGTCGGCACTGCGATAAAGACGAGGATGACCGCGGGGATCAGCGTCCAGGTGATCTCAAGTGGAGTGCTGCCGTGCGTCTGCGGCGGCGCCGGCTGGTTTTCTCTGCGGCGGTACTTGATCATGACGAAAACCAGCGCGCCTTCGACGAGGATGAAGACGATCGTCCCGAGCAGAAGAAGCCTGTTCCACAGGAAATCGATCTCACGCCCGAAGTCGGAGTGCGGGGTGAGAGTTGTGTTGGGATGCGCTTCACTGCAGGAAAGAACCGCGATGGCGAACGCGGCAAACAACGCGTAGGATGCGAGCCGCCGGAGGCGGTCAGAGCCGTTCATGCGAGGGGAATCCTGTTCTCGTCGTATTTGAAGCGTCTCACCTTCGCCGGGTGAAACGCTCTGCGGAGCTGCTGGGCTGAAGCTCGTTGAAACTAACTCTCACAGGCGCGTAGTGGGAGGCCAGAAAAAACCCGCGCGCTCGCTCGACTCGCCGCGCTCGCGGAGCGCATGATTCATTCCGAACGTCTTGGCGATGTCATTGCCGCGGGATTGAGCACACGGTCGAGCTGTTCGCGCGTCATCAATCCGCGCTCTCGCACGAGATCGTACACGCCGCGCCCCGTCTCCAGCGCCTGCTTCGCGATTTCCGATGTAGTCTCGTAGCCAAGAATCGGCACGAGAGCGGTAACCAATCCCACAGACTGCTCGACGAACATTTGCATCCGGTCGCGATTCGCTGTGATACCTTCGACGCAGCGATCCTGAAGACTCTTGCACGCGCGTGTCAGAGTCATCATTCCGCTCAGGAGTCTGAAGGCAATGATCGGCTCGAACACGTTGAGCTGGAGCTGTCCAGCCTCGGCGGCCATCGTTACCGTAACATCTCCCCCGATGATGTCGAAGCAAACCTGATTCACCATTTCAGGGATTACCGGATTCACTTTGCCCGGCATGATCGAAGATCCGGGTTGCATTGCCGGAAGGTTTATCTCGCCGAATCCCGCGCGGGGACCAGAGCTCAATAAGCGCAGGTCGTTGCAGATCTTGGATAGTTTCACCGCGCAGCGCTTGAGCACTCCCGAGAGCTGAACGAATGCCCCGGTGTCCGCTGTCGCCTCGACCAGATCGGGCGACGTGATCAGCGGCAGGCCCGTGATATGTTCGAGATGCCTCCGCACGCTTTCAGCGTAGCCCGGCGGCGCGTTGATTCCGGTACCGATCGCAGTCGCGCCCATGTTGATCTCGCGTATCAACGCCTGCGCCTCACCGAGTCGGTCGACATCCTCCAACATGGTGTGCGCGAACGCGTTGAACTCCTGGCCGAGCGTCATCGGCACCGCGTCCTGGAGCTGGGTGCGGCCCATCTTGATGAAGTCGCTGAACTCTTCGCCCTTGTGTAGGAAAGCTGCCGCGAGTGAGATCATCGCTAGCTGCAAGTCGCCAATGGATGTGTGAAGCGCGAGTTTGACCGCCGTGGGATAGACGTCGTTGGTGGACTGACTGAGGTTGACGTGATTGTTCGGATGAACCACGTCGTAATCGCCGCGCTCCTTGCCGAGGATCTCGAGGGCGCGATTGGCGAAGACCTCGTTCGCGTTCATGTTGGTGGATGTGCCTGCGCCTCCCTGAATCATATCCACCCGGAAATTTTCGTGATGCAGTCCTTCTCTTATCTCGGCGGCTGCCTGAGAGATGGCGTCGACGATCTCGCCATCGAGGAGCTGCATGTCGCGATTCGCGAGTGCGGCCGCCTCCTTCACGGTCGCGAGAGCTGCAACGAGGCTGGGGAATTCCCTCAGCTCGATTCCCGACATGCAGAAGTTCTCGATCGCGCGAAGAGTCTGGATCCCATAGAGCGCCGATGCCGGGACATCGCGCTCGCCGAGCAGGTCATGTTCGCGTCGGGTTGGGCCGCCAAGGTCCACACGTGGAGCGTCCGCCGCTTCGAGACGCAGCTTCCTGAGCCTGGATGGGTGCGAGGACTTCATGCGTAGCGGGAAGCTATACTTGACCCATACCTTATTGAAGTCATGCGTCGCCGCATCCGTCGGCCTCCTTCCTTTGCTCTTCGCCGTCGCCCAACTCCATCGACAAGCAGCAGTATCCGCGCCCAAACAAGGACTGAGTCAGCGATGAAAATCTCAAGACGCGAATTCCTCGGCGCCGGCGCGGCGGCCGCGGCCTCACTCACATTCGATCGCGCGGCGGAAGGCGAAATTCCGCGCGCGATGCGGCGATCGTCCGAACAGGCGTCGCGACCAGTGGTTATCGCATCGGAGAACGGTATCCGCGGAGTCGCGAAAGCCTACGACATGATCGCGCACCACAATGCGGATACGCTCGATGCGATAATCGCGGGAGTGAATATCGAGGAACTGGATCCTGAGGATCAGTTCGTGGGATTGGGCGGGCTGCCGAACGAAGAAGGCGTAGTGCAGCTGGACGCGTCCTGTATGCACGGGCCAACGAAGCGCGCTGGAGCCGTAGCATCAATCGAAGACATCGCGACGCCTTCGCTCGTTGCGAAGGCAGTGATGGACTACACCGACAATATCCTGCTGGTCGGACCCGGTGCGAAAAAATTCGCGCTGGAAATGGGTTTTAAGGAGCAGAATCTTCTTACGGAGAAGAGCAGGCGAGACTGGCTGCGCTGGAAGGCCTGCCTCAATCCGGCCGATAGCTGGCTCGACAGCCCGGGCGACAGCTCCGCATCGCCGCGGATCGCGAGCATTCCGTTCGATCACCCGCTGCACGTGAAATTCACGACCGGAACGATCAACATGAACGCCGTCAACGCCGCTGGCGACATTTCCTCCGTGACTACGACCAGCGGCCTTTCATGGAAAATCCCGGGGAGGGTCGGCGACTCGCCCATCATCGGCGCGGGCCAGTACTGTGACAACACCGTCGGAGCGGCGGGTTCGACAGGTCGCGGCGAAGCGAACATCAAGACATGCGGGGCGTTTCTCATCGTCGAGTTCATGCGCCAGGGCATGTCGCCCGACCAGGCCTGCATGAAAACAATCGATCGGGTGATTGCGATGACTGAACGGCGGCTGCTCGATTCGCACGGCCGGCCGCTCTTCGATCTTCAGTTCTACGCTGTGGCCAAAGACGGTCGGTTCGGTTCAGCGACGGCTTATGAGGGCGCCCGCTTCGCGGTCGCAGACGCGCAAGGCGCGCGCATCCTACCCATGCCCTTCAGGTTCAGTCGTGCCGAACGTCCGGAAATGCCCGAGGTCAGCTGTCGCCGAGCCTGAACGTTCCGACCAGCTGAGAAATTCGCGACGAAATCTCCGTGAGCGTGGCGGAGGTTGCGGCGATCTCTCCAATGTTCTTGCTCTGCTCTTCGCTTGTCGACGCCACGTGGTCGATAGCGCGCGAGAACGCGGTCGTTCCTTGCGCCAGACTTGAGAGGCGTTGCGTCATGCCGCCGATCAAGTCGCCCGATTCGCGCACGGCTGTCGCTATTCGGCCGCTCAGGTCTTCTCCTTCCACCGTACCTTCTTCCACCCGCGCGAGCGATGCCCGGGCTGCAATCGTCGACTGGAGAACCTGTTCAACCGTCGCGACCGTCTGGGAGGTCGATTCGCGAGAGTGCTTGATTCCGTCGAGCATCTCCTGAACCAGAGACGTCGTGCGCTGCGCTGCCTCTGCGGAGCTCGTCGCGAGTCGCCTGACTTCGGTTGCGACGACCGCGAAGCCCTGGCCTTGCTCCCCTGCCCGTGCCGCTTCCATCGCGGCGTTGAGCGCCAGGAGCTTTGACTGGCGAGAGATTTTCTGCACGAGGACCAGAAACGCCCTCACCTCGTCGGCCGCTGCCGAGAGCGCATCGATTCCCTCCGCGCTCTCGAGCGCGTCGGATGCGAGCGACTGCAGCGAAGTCGCGGTACGCTCGAGCCGAACCCGGTTCTCGTGCGCGAGCTGCCTGAGAGCCTTGTCGCGGCGCAAGCCTTCCTGCGCTGCCTCGCTCATGTTCGCCGTTATCTGAACGAGGCGACTGGCCTCGGCGGTGAGCTCCCGGATGGCGCGCGCGCGAGCGGCGGCGTCCTGACTTAGCACGTTCGAGGTTGCCGCGCCCTCGCGAGCAGCGGCAGCGGCGGCGTCGGTAGCGTGCGCGATCTGCGAAGCAAGCTCTGCATTTTCCTGCGCCGACGTGCGCATTTGTCCAGTGACTCCGCGCAGCTCGGTGAGCATCGTCATGGTGGATTTCGTGAGCCGGTCGACTGCCACGTTGGACGCGGCAGGGCGATAGACGCTCGAGAGATCGCCGCGCGCAATGGCTTCGTGAGTTCGAGCCAGCTCCGCGGCCGGACCGCTGACGTGCTGCTTCACGAAAATGAGCGCTGCCGCGACGGTGGCGGCGAGTGCAACGGTAATCCAGAGGAATGCGATCGTAAGCGCGAGAGCGACGCCGTCGACAGCGAAAAGGTCGTGCAGGATCTCGCCGGGGATGAGGCGGTAGATCTGCCACCAAATCGCAATCAGACCGACGACGAAAACAGTTCCGAACCCGACGCTTGTCCTCAGAGCTCTGCGCTGGAGAGCAGAGAACACCGGCTTCAGGAAGCCTGATGCGGAACGTGGCGCCGCGGAAAGAGGAGTTGCGGTCATCTTGGAGAGCGATTGTGACACGACTCTTTCACCTGCTACGACAGATGAAACTCCGTCGCTGAGCCGCTAGTTTGTACAAATGGACAAATCGGCAACACGGGACGATCCTTTTTCCCCTTCCGTCGCCACCTACGATGCACAGGCGATCGAACGGAAATGGCAGCGAATCTGGCAGGAACGTGGCACCAACAACACGGATCTGCAGCGCGCCCAAAGGCCGTTCTATGCACTGATGATGTTCCCTTATCCGTCCGCCGAAGGACTCCACGTCGGGAATCTTTTTGCGTTCACGGGGAACGACGTTTATGGACGATTCCAGCGGCTCATGGGACACAACGTGTTCGAGCCGTTGGGATACGACGCATTCGGGATTCATTCGGAGAACTACGCCCTCAAAGTTGGGCAGCATCCGATGGATCTCATTCCCAAAAACATCGCAAACTTCCGGAGGCAGCTGGAGAGCGCGGGATTGATGGTCGACTGGCGATACACCCTTTCGACTACGGAACCGAATTACTACAAGTGGACCCAGTGGATTTTCCTGCAGCTCTTCAAGCGGGGGCTCGCTTACAAAAAGCAAGCGGCGGTCAATTGGTGCCCGGACTGCAAAACCGTGCTCGCGAACGAGCAGGTGGTAGCGGGCCTCTGCGAGCGCAGCAAGACGCCCGTCGAGCAGCGTCTGCTTGAGCAGTGGTTCTTTCGGATCAGCGACTACGCTCCCCGTTTACTGGCAAATCTGGATCACATCGACTGGTCGGAGACGACGAAGACCGCGCAGCGGAACTGGATTGGCCGGTCGGAAGGGGCGGAGATCGCGTTCGAAGCGGAGAACACGATCGGGGAACAGTGCCATATTCGCGTCTTCACCACCCGGCCCGACACGATCTACGGTGCGACGTATCTCGTGCTCGCGCCCGAACATCCGTTCGTGGACACGCTGACGAAAACCAGCGAACGAAAAAACGTTAGCGCTTACCGCGAGAAAACCAAGAAGCAGGACATCATCACGCGGAAAACCAGCACCGAAAAGACCGGAGTCTTTACCGGATCGTACGCGATTAATCCCGCGACAGAAGAGAAGATTCCGATCTGGGTGTCCGACTACGTGCTAATGGAATACGGAACGGGCGCGATTATGGGCGTTCCTGGACACGATGAGCGCGACTTCGAGTTTGCAAAGAAGTTCGACATTGCCATCGTCCGGGTTGTCTGCGGCGAGCGAGAAGATGCAAATACACCTCTCGCGGCGGCGTTCACGGAGTGCGAGTCAGGAACACTCGTTAACTCCGGTGTTTTCGACGGCTATCGAGTGGAAGCGGCAAAGAGCGCGATCGTGGAATTCCTTTCAAAATCTGGTGCGGCCAAGCCGATCGTGAACTACCGGCTGCACGACTGGTGCATTTCGCGGCAACGCTACTGGGGTCCGCCGATCCCGATTATCTATTGCGATACGTGCGGGACCATGCCGGTGCCGGAGAAGGATCTTCCCGTCGTCCTTCCGTTCGTCGAGGATTTCAAGCCCGACGATTCCGGGATCTCACCGCTCGCGCGCCACGAGGAATGGTACCGAGTCGCGTGTCCCAAGTGCGGCAAGGCCGCGCGCCGCGAGACCGACGTCTCCGACACCTTTCTGGATAGCGCGTGGTACTTCCTTCGCTATCCCAGTGTCGGCAACGACGAAGTTCCGTTCGAGAAAAAAATCACCAAGAGGTGGCTGCCGGTGAACTCCTACATCGGCGGCAACGAGCATGCTGTGCTGCACCTTCTCTACTCTCGCTTCATAACCATGGTGCTGCACGACGGCGGACTGCTCGAGTTCGAGGAGCCGTTCACGCGGTTCCGTGCCCACGGTCACATCATTCGCGAAGGCGCGAAGATGTCCAAGACGCAGGGCAACATCGTCAACCCCGATGAATACATCGAAGAATGGGGCGCCGATTCGTTTCGCGCCTACCTCATGTTTCTTGGGCCCTACGAGCAGGGCGGTGACTTCCGGGACCAGAGCATCTCAGGAACTCGCCGGTTCCTCGACCGGCTCTTCGCGTCGGTTCAAACGATGTCGAGCGAAGGCCGGCCGGATCCAGCGGTCATTCGCAAGCTGCACCAGACGATCCGGAAGGTGGGAGAAGACATCGCGCGTCTCAGCTACAACACCGCCGTTGCTGCGATGATGGAGTACATGAACGTTCTGCGAAAAGGTGAACGCACTCCACATCGCGACGAAGTGATTCCGCTCATAACGCTCGTATCGCCCTTCGCGCCGCATATCGCCGAAGAACTCTGGGAGCAAACCGGCGGAACGAGCAGCGTTTTCGATTCCTCGTGGCCGGCGTTCGATCCCGCGCTAGCCGCGGAAGATTCGATCGAGCTTGTGGTTCAGGTGAACGGAAAAGTTCGATCCAAAATCTTCGTGTCGCGCGATATCACGGAGGAAGCGGCTGTCGTGGCAGCCCTCGCCGATCCGACCGTCGGGAAGTTCGTCGCCGGTTCGCCAAAAAAGATTGTCTTCGTTCCCGGACGACTGCTCAATATCGTCGCGTAGAAAAGCGTCAGTCGTACATGTCGCTGGGGTCCGCGCTCGCGAGATCCACCAGAAATCCGCCGATCCGTTCCGACGCCGCTTCGAGAAACTTCGCGCCTTTCTCGGCTGACGATGCGCGCGGATTCCCTGTGCCTGTGTCGCTCGTGACTTTCGTCCACTTCCGCGGAGCCCACGCCCACCCTTCGCGCAGCCCGGTCACGCGAAATTTCTTTGCTTTGCCTGCGCCCGCGTCTGAGAGAGGGAGCAGTAGCTCGGGCTCGAGCGCCATCATGAGACTGGTCTCCAACTCACCGGCGTGGTCGCCCGGCTCGTCGAAATAATCCGCGGCGCGGATGCACGTCCACCAGTTGATGACGCAGATGAACAGATCGAGCCGCGGCTGCAGCTCGCGAATCATTTGCTTGAAATCGTTGCCGCCGTGGCCGTTCAGGATGAGAAGCTTTCTCACGCCCTGACTCGAGATCGCCGCTGCGACGTCGCCGAGGACGATCGCCTGCGTACTTGGGTTCATGTTGATGGCAAGCCTTAGATCGAGCTGGCCAGTATTGACGCCGAAGGGAACCGTCGGCAGCACGACTACCTTCGCGCCTTGCTTCCAGGCGATCTCAGCCGCGCGCTCGGCCATCGCGGTGCTTTCGTAGTTGTCCGTCGCGTACGGCAGGTGATAGTTGTGCGGCTCCGTCGCGCCCCACGGGAGTACTGCGACTTCGAATCGAATGTCCTTGACGGTTTTCCAGTTTGTTTCGGCCAGAACGAACGGGCGTGCGGGCACTCTACAGCATCCTCCCGACCCAACCGCCGAAGAAATAGCCTACCAACGCGACGCCTACGCCGACCACGAACATGTCGAGCCCCGAGCGAAATGCTCCGCGGCCTGTGAACACCGATCGTGCGGCGCCAACCAGAAAGTGCGACAGCATGGCGACGGTGAAAGAGACTGCGATCGCTGTCGCTCCATGCCATACCAGAAAAGGGAAAACCGGAATCGCCGCGCCGAACGCTGTCGCGAGGCCTGTGAGCCAACCTTCTCTCAACGGCGACATGTTCAGCTCGCCGATCTTGAGCTCCTCCTGAACCTGCTCTTTTAGCATCAGCTGTGGGTCAGCCATGATCTGCGTTGCTAGTCGATGTGACGACTCGCGATCCATTCCTTTGGCTTCATAGATGATTGCCAGCTCGTCGCGCTCGATCTCCGGCATGAGCTCGACCTCGGTTTTTTCCATCGAGATCTCGTAGTCGTAGACCTCGCGCTCGCTCTTGCTGGCGAGATAGCCACTCGCACCCATCGAGAGTGCATCGGCGATGAGGCCCGCAACTCCCGCGACGACGACTGCCTGATGCTCAGCGATGACAGTTGTCGCGCCGATCACGCCCGCTACCAATCCGAAGTTCGCCGTCAATCCGTCGTTGAATCCATAAACGACATTTCGCAGGAAGCCGCCCGATGACGTTCTGTGCCACGGCTCGGCGCCCTTGCCCGCGATCTCGCCAAGTGTGCTCGCGTGCTCCGCCGATTCGCGGGCGAGAGTGAGCGCTTCCGTGCCCCCGGGCGCTCCACGCGGCGTGCCGCGATGCATGTCGAGGTACGCTTTCACTTCGCGACCTTCTTCTTCGAGCAGCATGGGAAGCAAAAACCCGGGACCAAACCACTTCCCAAGCATCGCCAGGAGGCGTGCCCTGGCGCTCGGGCGAAATCGCGGGGGCGGGTGACCGTGCTTCGCCAGCAGGTCGGCCCAGATCACCACATGCCGATCTTCCACATCGGCGAGGCGTGTGTAGATGTCGCTCTTTTTCTTGTCTGATTCGGCCGCTGCGAGAATGCGGTAGAGATACGCAGCGTCAGCCTCGTCCTGCCAATGGTGCTCGAAGGCATGCACGTCGATTTCTTTTGTCTCCGAACGGGGGCTCGGCGGCGGTTCGAGCGTTGTCGACATGCCTCAATATCGCGCCGACGGTCCGGTTTTGCACGGCAACCCTTGAGCAGCGGCTTATGTCGAATGACACAGAACCATCAAGGAGAGCTAATGAAGGCATTGCTTATTCTATCGGCCGTCGCAGTCGCATCGACGACCGTAACTGTTCAAGCGCAGACTGCGAGGAGCAGGCCGGACTCGACCTGCACGAAATATTCGGACGGACGCATCGAGTGTCGCGCGTTGCGCATGAGAGTGTTCGCCGACACCGCGTTTGGGAATGGCGTGTTCATGCGCATGGATTCGGTAATGTCCAGGCGTGCTGCTCTCGGACTCCAGCTTCGAACGACGGGAACGCGCCGCGACACACTCGGCGTATTCGTCGATGCAGTGACACCGAAAGGTCCCGCGGACGCGGCTGGCATCATCGAGGGCGATCGCATCGCAGCGATCAACGGCGTCGACCTGAGGACGGCCGCGGCAGATGTCGACGATGCGTACTCCAACGGGCTTGCGTCACACCGGTTGTCGCGCGAAGTGCAGAAGCTGACGCCAGGCAGCCGCGTCACGTTACGGATTTACTCTGCAGGGCGGTTCCGAGATGTTCAGGTCGTTGCCGGAAAAGCATCCGATGTAATGCGGCTTGGCAATCGCTTCGAGTTCATGGCGCCCGCCGGCGACGGT
>DASQPS010000121.1:0-2185 GCA_035643845.1 Gemmatimonadaceae bacterium
AATTTCTGAACGTTGACGTTGGCGGTGGTCAACACCGTCTCCTTGTCGTTCAGGCCCGAGCGGTTGTTGTCGTTGTGCTGAGTGAGGACCGAGACCGCCGGCGCAGGTGGAGGCGGAATCGTGGTGTCGATTGGCGCTTCGCTGTTCCTGCAGGTGCCGAGCAGCAGAAAGGCGAGCGGCAGTGGGAGCTTGCGTGTGAGCATCAAGAACGATGCGGCCCGGGCGCGGTTCACGGCAAGAATGCCCGCACGGCCTCCACGGTATCGGCTTCCTCCGGCTTCTTATCCGGCCGATACCCTTTCACGCGCGCGAATCGGAGCGCGACTCCGCCAGGATATTGCGTGCTCCGCTGCACTTCGTTGAAGGCGACTTCTACCACGAGCTCCGGACGCACGTGTACGATGTGACCCTCGCGCCGAACTTCGCGCGCAAGAAATTCCTTCGTCTGCCACTCGAGCATTTCGTCGGTCATTCCCTTGAAAGTTTTGCCGAGCATGACGAATTCGCCCGTCGCTGGATCGCGCGCACCCATGTGGATGTTGCTCAGCCATCCTTGCCGGCGACCCGATCCCCACTCGACCGCGAGCACGACGAGATCGAGCGTCCGCGCTTCCTTAACTTTGATCCACGCCGAGCCGCGTCGACCGGCGGCGTACGGCGCGGAAATCGATTTCACCATCACTCCTTCGTGCGCGCGCGCTAAAGTGTCGGCCTGAAATTTCTGCGCGTCTTCGACGTTTACGGTCACGACGCGCGGAACCCGAAGATTTTGCGGTATGATCGAGTCGAGTAGCTCGAGCCTGCGCGACAAAGGTTCATCGATCAACGTCACGCCGTCCAGGTAGAGAACGTCGAAGATGAACGGCGACAGCGGCAACTCATCCCGTAGTTTTAACACGTTGATGCGGCGCCCGAATCTCCGCATCGTGTCCTGGAACGACAGCGGTTTTCCATCTTTGGCGAGCGCGATCACTTCACCGTCGAGAATCAGCTCCCGCCCGGGGAGCGCGCGTACTGCTTCGACGACTTCCGGAACAGCGTCGGTGACTTCGTTCAGACTTCGCGTATAGACGGCAACGCGATCGTCCTGTCGATGAACCTGAATCCGCGCGCCATCGATCTTCCATTCGACGACGACCGGTTCGCCTCCCGCGATCGCGTCGGCAACGCTGTCGGCAGAATCCGCGAGCATAGGTTGCACCGGGCGAAAGAGCTGTAGCCCGTACGCCGCCAGCGCTGCTTCACGTTCCTCACCGAGCGCAGCAGCAGCGACGACACCGAGATCGCCGGCCAGCATCGCCGCGCGGCGAACTCCGGCGGCGGGCAGATTCGCCGCTCTGGCGATCGCCTCGACGAGAACTCCTTCGAGCGCACCCTGCCTGACTTCTCCAACGATGAGCGCGCCGAGAAACCTTTGCTCCTCCACTGTAGCACGCGTGAAGAGCTCTTCGAGTTGGCGAGCGCGCTCAGCGGTGGAATTGCGGCCGCGCGTCGAAGACAGTCTGTCGAAGACCTCGTCGACCTCGCGCAGCTCGAGCGTTGGGACGGTGGCCGCAGCGTGTTCTCTCGCTTTGGAGACCGCCGCCCACCCGACGCCGAGCTTCCCCTGCCTCGGCCAACCAATAAGAAACCCGACCGCGATCGGAATTTCATCGCCACTCAATTGGGTGAGGAGATCGGCGAGACGACCGATCTTGTCGAGTCGGCCGGATGTCGCGGCGACAGTCGCGGAAGTGGAGACGAGCTGTTCGAGTTTCATTGGGGGAAGCGGGAACCTCGAGGGCTTGAGAATCACGTCGAGCATTCAATGCCTCGGAGAGCTCCAGCTATTGATCGGATTGAATGTCTCCAATCATATATTAGAAATATGAGCGCGACACGAGACGATGATGACCAAGCTCGCACCGTCTTTCCACAGCCGCGCCACAGCCGCTCGGCGCTCAAGAGAAAGTTGGACACCACGATTCTTACCGTTGGCATCTTTGCGTCCGCGCAGGCGTGTCACACTCATTACCGCCCTCCTCCTGCTGCTCCCCCGCGGCCCCCGATTGTATGCGCCGGCATCGTTACGACTGGGCCGAGCGCTCTCGCGGCCGCTCCAGCGATAATCGCGAAGGCGCTGAGCGGAGTTTTTGATCGCGGCGAACAAGACGTCATGTTGCGTATGGAGGCGAAGCTTCCCGGA
>DASQPS010000122.1:0-5845 GCA_035643845.1 Gemmatimonadaceae bacterium
ATTCCCGAACGCCATCGGTACGATCGAGTCGAGCGCGTCGGGGTCGCCGGATCGCACGAGATAGCCAAGTTTCTGATTGACGACATCGACGCGCCGGCCCTGGTTGTATTTGGGCGACAGCTCCTTCAACGCCGCTCCAATCCGCTCACCAATGCCACCCAGCTTGCGATGCCCAAACATGTCGGCCTCCTCGCCCTCGAAGCTCATACCCTTCTCGGAAGCCAGCTGCGAACCTTCTGAAACGAGTACGACGGAGTAGCGACTTGGGTTCCGTTTACGATCTTCAATGAGGAGCTGTGTCAGTTGCTCGACGTCCACCGGATGCTCGGGAATTACGCAACGATCAGCTGCACCTGCCATGGTCGGCAGCAGCGCAGTAAACCCGGCGTAGCGCCCGAAGACTTCGATGACGAGGAAGCGCTCGTGTGACCCCGCTGATGTACGAAGACGGTGCGTGAGCTCTATCGTCCGCGTTACGCACGTGCTGAAGCCGATGCAGTAGTCAGTGCCATAGACGTCGTTGTCCATCGTCTTTGGAATCGCGACGACATTTACCCCCTCATCGTGAAGTCGCTTGCCATAACTGAGCGTGTCGTCGCCACCGATTGGAATCAGCACGTCGATGCCGATATGCTCGAGATTCTTGAGAACGTTCTTGGTGGTATCGTTGATCGGCTGGTCGTAGCCCGTGACATGAGCGGGCACCCTGCCGCGCGGCAGGTGACTGGGCCGAACCCGGGATGTGTGCAGGAAAGTGCCGCCGGTGCGACCAGCCCGATTCACGATGGCTTCGGTGAGCACCTGAACGTTCTCGCTATTGTCAGCTTTTTCGTCGCGCACGTAATCAACGAGTCCGCCCCAGCCACGTCGAATTCCTACAACCCGGTGTCCGTCGCGCAAAGCGCGAATCGTAATGGCGCGTATTGCTGGATTCAGTCCGGGGACGTCACCACCGCCGGTCAGAATTCCTATCGTACCTTTCGACAGCTGTCACTCCTTTTTCTGGGATGACCCGGGTGGGTTTCGAACCCACGACCTACGGATTAAAAGTCCGTTGCTCTACCAACTGAGCTACCGGGTCGCAAAACAACTTCAAGATACACGCGATGTGTACCCGGACCAGCCCGTGACGGCGGGTACCAGCGGAATATCACAAATCTGCGTTGATAGCGTCTCAGACGGCCTGCCAACCTCATCCGGTACTCTAGAGTCTCCCAAGGGTAGAAAAAATCGTCTCTAAAGTGACCCGGACCACGGGCGCCCAAATGCCATTTGCCTTCTCCAAGGTCAACGCAGTAATTCGCGCTGTGCGCTTGTCGCACCATCGCGAGCTCGCGGCTGCGCGCATGGCAGCGCTCGAGGAAACGAACCAGATGCTCCAGACTCAGGCGCGAGAACTGGAGAACCAGAAGAACGAAGCACGCGAGCTAGCCCAGGAACTCGCGCTCACAAACGAAGAGCTGCGCAGCGTAATCAGCGAAGCCAGAAAAGCGTGGCAGGCCGCTGACGCGGCGAACCGCTCCAAGGCAGAGTTTCTCGCGGTGATGAGCCACGAGCTCCGAACCCCACTCAATTCCATCGGCGGCTACGTCGAGCTGCTCGAGATGGAGATGCGGGGACCGCTCACCGAAGCGCAGAAATCCGATCTCGCCCGCATCAAGCGCAGTCAGCAGCATCTACTCGGAATCATAAATGACATTCTCAACTTCACTCGCCTAGAAGCGACGGAAGTCAGGTTCGAATTGATCGACGTTCCACTGCGCGCCATACTCGCCGACCTCGACGCGGTAGTCAGCTCCCTGGCGCGCGCCAAATCTCTCGAGTACAGGTGCGAAATGCCGACGACGAACGTCTTCACCCGCACCGATCCCGACAAGCTGCGGCAAATCATGATCAACCTCGTCTCGAATGCGGTGAAGTTCACGGAGCCTGGCGGCCGCATCAGCGTTTCGTGCGCCGTACGCGAGCGCACGGTTTCCATCAGTGTCGAGGATAATGGACCTGGTATTCCACCTGATAAGCTCGACGCCGTCTTCGAGCCATTCGTGCAGCTCGATCGTGGGCTTACGCGCACCACTAATGGTACCGGTCTCGGTCTGGCCATCAGCCGCGGGCTCGCACGCGGAATGGGCGGCGACATCACCCTGAAGAGTGCGCTTGGCCGGGGGTCGGTCTTTACCCTGGTACTCCCTCTAGCCAGAGCTCGAACAACTCCCGCCGGTGGAGTGAGAACTGCGCCCTTCGTCTGATCGTAGCACCGTTCTTCGCGTGGTCTGATCCTCGCACATTGTGAGTGCAGAACTGCAGCGTGGGGTTGACGGAAATGGCTGTCGCGGTAGAGCCGGTGAGCGGAACACGAGGAGCGCTCAAATGCCGGCGCAAGTTTCTGAGATTTTTTCGGCGTGGATTTTACGATGAGAAATACATCGACTGGGAGCGCGGCTACAAATGGCAGGCGCACGAGCGATGGCAAAAGCTGCTGGGGCGCGAAGAACATCGGTCTTTCATTCGCGCGGGTGATTACGCCGAGGTCGCGCGAATAGCGGTATCGATCGAATCGCGGACCAACCTCCTCTTCTCATTCGAGAAAATGGCACTGCGCGACGCAGTGAAATCGCCCGCTGGAGCAAAGCTATTCGCAGAAGGCCTCTACGACTTTCTCCACGGCCGGGCCAGCGACCAGAACAGATTCGAACACTGGTGCGAGTCCGTTGCCGCACTTCCGAGACGTCAGACGCGGGTGCTGACGTGGCCACTGCTGACCATTTTCGGTTTTCTCGCGCTTCCTGAGAAGCACTTTTTCCTCAAGCCAATGGTGACTCGGGTCGCTGCGGATAACTATGGCTTTGACTTCGGCTACACGTCTCGTCCGAACTGGAATACTTACTCGAGTCTCCTCGAGTTCACCGACGTCGTACGCGAGGATCTGCACGATTTGCGGCCCCGTGATATGATCGACATCCAGTCGTTTCTTTGGGTGCAGGGCTCGGACGAATACGAGGAGTAGCCTCCGGCGGTAGCCGGTCCCTGCCGACCAGTCTCGGCGGATGAGCCCGTGGCCCGGCGGGAGCCATGCTCGTCCATAAAGTACGATCTCAACCCTCTGTATCCCGTCATTGCCTAACCCCAACGCATTAGACAGCCCGTGTAGGCTCGCGGCTCTCCAAAAGACGGGACTTCTCGAGACAAACGCGGAGGAGCGCTTCGATCTGCTCGCGCGCCTGGCAGCGCAGGTCGTCGGCGCGCCCGTCATTGTTTCGCTGGTCGATGCCGAGCGGCAGTTCTTCAAGAGCGTAGCGCCGGGCGGTCCAAATGCCGCTGCTGGCCCAATCGCGCCGAACGGATGGAATCCCCTCAACAGCACGCTCTGCTCCGTTGTTGTCACCCGCGGAGAGGCGTTCATCGTTCCTGACACCGATAGCGAGCCCGCGGCAGCAGGCCGGCGACTTCTCGGGAAGGCATACGCTGGAATTCCGCTTGTGAACGCCAACGGCAATGTGCTGGGGACGCTCTGCGCTATAGACCATCGCCTGCGCCTCTGGACGCCACGCGAAGTCGAAACGCTCTCGGCCATCGCGTCAGCCGTGATGTCGGAGATCCAGAGGCGAGTCGCCGAGCTCGCGCTGCGAGACGCGCATCTGCGTCTGGCGGCTGAGCGTACGCTGGAAAGCTCGGTTCAGCAACAAATGCCGGTGGGAGTTGCCGTGGCCGAAATTCCATCGGGGAGACTCGTCTCTGTGAACGCACAGATGACGGCGATATTCAGGAAACCATTCAACCCGGCTCCTGATCTCAAGAGCTACCACGACTGGACTGGCTTCCACGAAGATGGCAGGCCGTACTCTTCCCTTGAGTGGCCGCTGGCGAGGACCGTGCTCACTTCGGAGCCGGTTGCCGCGGAGGAGATCCGCATCGAGCGCGGGGACGATACCGAAGGCTTCGTACGAGTTAGCTCCGCGCCCATCAAGGATGCCGACGGAAAGATCATAGCGGCCGTCGCCATCGTCGTCGATGTCACCGACCAGCGAAAGGCCGAGACCGCGGTGAGAACTACCGACGAGCGATTCAAGTTCGTCGCCCGCGCGATCACGGACGTCATCTGGGACTGGGACGTCCGAATGAACTCGGTGATCTGGAATGATTCCGTACAGACTGTGCTCGGTCACAAGCAGGACCGGATCCGTCCGGGGATAGACTGGTTTTACGATCACCTGCATCCCGAGGACCGGGAACGAGTCGTGGCCGGGCTAAAAGGCGTTCTGGACCACGGCGGCACTCAGTGGGCCGACCAATATCGATACAAGCGCGGCGACGGGACCTACGCGAACATCGTCGATCGCGGACATATCACCCGGGACAGCGCGGGTGTCGCCGTTCGTATGATCGGTGCTATGACCGACGTGACCGAGCGAACACGCTCCGAGGCGGCAATAAGATTTCAGGCGCAGCTCCTCAACGCCGTTCAGCAAGCGGTGGTTGCTACCGATCCCGATGGCATCGTGATTTTCTGGAATAAATTCGCGGAAAATCTTTATGGTTGGACCGCCGAAGAAGCGGTCGGCCATACCATCCAGGAGCTCACACCATCGCCCTTCCTGCGCGAGCACGGCTCGGAGATCGTGGAGCGTGCCGCAGCTGGGGAGGCATGGACCGGTGAATTTCTGGTTCATGGCAAATCAGGGAAGCCTTTCCCCGCGCTTTTGACGACTTCGCCAGTGCGCGACGCCGAAGGCAGCGTACTTGGATTCGTTCGCGTCTCGATTGACCTCACCGAACGCAGAAATCTCGAAGAGCAGTTCAGGCAATCGCAGAAAATGGACGCGGTTGGACGACTGGCGGGCGGCGTCGCGCACGACTTCAACAATCTGCTGACCGTCATTCGGCTCAACACCGAGATCATCATGGATGGATTCGATGCGAACGACCCGCGCAGCTCCGATGTGATGCAGATAAGAAATGCGGCGGAGCGAGCGTCATCGCTCACGCGACAACTGCTCGCGTTCAGTCGCAAGCAGATTCTTCAGCCCCGGGTCCTGGACATGAACAGCGTCGTTGCGACCGTCGAGCCCATGCTTCGGCGGCTGATCGGCGAAGACATCACCATCAGCTCGCAGTGCAACGCCCGCGGCTATGTCGTTGCCGACCCAGGGCAGCTGGAGCAGGTTCTCGTGAACCTCGTCGTCAACGCCCGCGACGCGATGCCGCAGGGCGGGCGGATAAGTATCGAAACCAGCAACGCCCTGCTCGATGAGACCTACACCAGTGAGCACGCGCCGGTGATGGCGGGCCATTACGTGATGCTTGCTGTGACGGATAACGGCGTGGGCATGACGCACGAGACTAGGGAGCATGCATTCGATCCGTTCTTCACCACCAAGGAAGCCGGCAAGGGTACGGGACTCGGCCTCGCCACTGTGTACGGAATCGTCAAGCAATCCGGCGGTTACGTCTGGGTGTACAGCGAACCCGGCCTCGGCACGACGCTCAAGCTTTATTTCCCGGAAGTGAGCGCCGCCGCGGCGTTCGGGTCGGCAAGCGAGCATCAGGGCAGCGGTCAACCAAGCAATCACGGTTCCGAGACTATTCTTCTCGTAGAAGATGAAGAAGCAGTGCGCGGACTCACGTGCAGGATTTTGGAGAAGCAAGGGTACCGCGTGATTCCCGCGCAGCACGGTCGCGATGCTATGGAGATTGCCAGCAGGGAAAAGGGACAGATCGATCTCGTCCTGACCGATGTCGTAATGCCTGGCATGAACGGACGTGGGCTTGTCGAGCGCCTGGTTGGCGTGCGACCGACGATAAAGTCGTTGTACATGTCGGGATACACTGACGACGATATCATCCG
>DASQPS010000123.1:0-2922 GCA_035643845.1 Gemmatimonadaceae bacterium
CGCACCGCCGGCTATGGCAATTGGCAGTGCGATCAGCGGTCCGACCAAACGTTCGAGTATTAGCCCGGTCGCGCCAAATCCCACCAGGAAGTTGAACAACACCCGCGGTGAAAGCCACGACCACACATGCGACTTCCATCCTGCGTGGGCGAGAACTCTAACCGAGGACGACATCTCTCCGTGCCCGACCGCGACCTCGTAGTGAGTGACGTTGTACTGCCGGCCATTCATTGACTGCGTTGAATGCGTTGGTGGCGGCACAGGCGCATGTGGTGGCGCAGGCGCATGTGCCGCGGCTGCCAGCGGGTGCGCTACGCCGCCGATGCCGTGCGCTTCGTGTCCAGGCGTGGCGTGCGCGTTCCCATGCGACAGCCGTGCGCCGGAATGGCTCGTCGCGAATCCGAGAAAAGCCATCGTCGCCATACCAGCGGCGCCGAGCACGACGCAAAAAATGTACAGGTCCATCTTTCCTTTGAGTGTTTGAGCCTTCGCAAAGCTGGCGAGCGCGGGATGCAAAACATCCCCGCACGAACCGTCACGGGGATGTTGTTGGAGTGTCGACTTCTTCGCAATCAGTGAGCGAGTTGATCCGGTAGAACCGGCATCAACTCGCCGCTGAAGCGTGGCACGATTTCTCTAAATCTCCTCGACTACCGGAACAGTCTCCGGCAGAGCGAAGTCAGTATCCGAATCGCTCGCCAGTATTTCGGCGATCGTCGGCTCGGCCGGAAGCTCTGGCGCGGGTGGCACCGGCGCTCCTTCAATGTCCACTTCCTGATACCGATACATGCCCGTGCCCGCCGGAATCAAGTGACCGATGATGATGTTCTCCTTGAGGCCGAGCAGCTCGTCGCGAGCACCGCGGATCGCGGCGTCGGTGAGGACTCTCGTCGTCTCCTGGAAGCTCGCCGCCGAGATGAACGATTGCGTCGTGAGACTGGCCTTGGTGATTCCGAGGAGCAACGGCTCGGACACAGAAGGTGCTTCTTTCTTCTTCTTAGCCTTGTCGTTCGCATCCCTGAAGGTCTGCTTATCGACGTGCTCGCCCTCGAGGAACTCGGTGTCGCCGCTCTCGAGCACGCGCACCTTCTGAAGCATCTGCCGAACGATCACGCCAATGTGCTTGTCGTTGATCTTCACTCCCTGCAGGCGGTAAACCTCCTGCACTTCGTTTAGCAGATACTCCTGAACAGCACGCGGTCCCTTGATGCGAAGAATGTCGTGCGGATTCACCGGACCTTCGGAGAGACGGTCGCCCGCTCTCACCCAGTCGCCGGCGTGCACGCGAAGGTGCTTACCGGCCGGAATCTCGTACAGCTGACCCGGCTCCTCCGTATCCACCGGCGTATCCTTCGGCACGACTCTGATCTCGCGCTTGCCGCGCTTGATGTCGCCGAACCGAACTTCGCCGTCGATCTCGGAAATAGTTGCAGGATCCTTTGGACGACGCGCCTCAAAGAGCTCCGCGACGCGCGGCAGACCACCGGTGATGTCGCGCGTCTTGTAAGCTTCGCGGCTGATCTTGGCGATCGTAGTGCCGGCCGTGATTTTCTTACCATCTTCGACCGTGAGCTGTGCGCCCACCGGAATCACGAAGTCTCTCAGGCGCTTTTCCTTGCCGCCCTTGATCTCCAGGATCTCGATGTGCGGATGCAGCTTCTTCTCCTTGTCTTCGATGACGACCGTCTGACGGAGACCGGTGAGCTCGTCGAGCTCCTCGGAAACCGACTCGTCGGGGATCAGGTCGACGAAGCGAATCGTGCCTTCGACGTCGGCGATGATCGGATTCGTGTAAGGATCCCAGGTGAAGATGATCTGATCCTTCTTCACTTCGTCCCCGTCCTCGACCATCAGCGTGGCGCCGAGTGGAACCTGGAGGCGCGCGCCGACAGAAGCGTTGCGCTCGCCGGAGCTCTTGATCGTGAGCTCGCCTTCGTACGAAGTGACGATGTTCTGTCCTTCCGCATTCTCGACGACCACGAGTCTGTCACCGTACTCGATCGTTCCCGCGACCTTCGACTTACGCGCCGTCTGCTCAGCGATACGCGCCGCCGTTCCACCGATGTGGAAGGTTCTCAGCGTGAGCTGAGTACCCGGCTCGCCGATCGACTGCGCGGCGATGATTCCAACGGCTTCGCCCTTGTCGACCATTCCCATGGTCGCGAGGTTGCGGCCGTAGCACATCTGGCACAGACCACGCTTCGCCTCACATGTAAGCACGGAGCGTATTTTCACAGTTTCGAGACCTGACTCCTCGATGCTGCGAGCCATGTCTTCGTCGATCAGCTGACCAGCCTCGACCAGCAGCGTACGCTGGCCGGACTCGTCGATTCCGTGCACGTCGTAAATGTCTTCAGCTGCCACGGTGCCGACGATACGCTCGCCGAGCGGCTCGATCACGTCCTCCCCTTCCTTCAGCGCGGCGATCTCGTGGCCCTGGATCGTGCCGCAATCCTCCTCGCTGATGGTGACGTCCTGCGCGACGTCGACGAGGCGGCGCGTGAGGTAACCGGCATCCGCTGTTTTCAGAGCGGTGTCGGCCAGACCCTTACGTGCGCCGTGAGTCGAGATGAAGTACTCGAGCACGGACAGTCCTTCGCGGAAGTTCGACTTGATCGGGCTTTCGATGATTTCGCCGATGCCTCCGGTCAACTTCTTCTGCGGCTTCGCCATCAGTCCGCGCATACCAGCCAGCTGACGGATCTGATCGCGCGATCCACGCGAGCCAGAATCGAACATCATGAAGACCGGATTGAAGCCTTCGTTCGATTCGCGCATCGCGCGCACCATTGCGTCCGCAACGTCGTTGTTGGCGTGCGTCCAGGTGTCGATCACCTTGTTGTAGCGCTCGCCGTTCGTGATGTTGCCGGTCTGATAAGCCTTCTGGAATCTGTTGACGCGCTCCTCAGCCTCGCCGAGCAG